>NZ_CP134869.1 GCF_031954525.1 Dyella sp. BiH032 | reverse complement strand
AGCCGCCACAGACAAACGACGCGGCGAAGGACGACAAGAAGCAGCAGGAAACGGCCACATCGCCAAACGCTGTAACGGCGGGAGCGATCAATGCGCTCCCGAAAGACTACGGTGCGGCCATCGCCGAACAGCGCGACGCCGAAGAACAGCGCGCACGGGCGGCGGCAAGAGCTCAGCAACAGGCCAACATGCCCGGCAGTCCGGCCCCCGGCCAGGTCAGCCTATTGAATGGCAGTCGCGGCGTCACGCAACAGATCCCCACCGTGGAGCCTTACCGCGGCCAGGCGAACGGCGGCAATTCGGCGCTCGACACTGAGCTCGCGCGCATCCGTGGCGAGGCGCTAAAGCGCGCTGACGCCGCGCAAACGTCGGGCGTGACGTTTGGCAAGGGCGGCGGCGGTGCAAGCAGTAGCCCGGCCGGAATGATGCAGCCGATGCAAATGCCTCAGATCCCCCAGGTGACGGGGCAGATCCCGAGTGTGGGCGGTATGCCCGATAACAAGGCGGCACGCGACGACGCAAACCGCCAGGACGACAAGGCCGCTTTCGCCAGCGGCGGCAACTCGAAGGAAGATAATCCTTATAACCAACACGCCCTGATCGTTCCGAGGACGCACGACATAATCCAGGCGGGCACGATGATTCCGGCGCTGTTTCTCACGGGCGTCAACTCGGATCTTCCGGGCATGCTCACTGCGCAGGTGAGCCAGAACGTCTACGACACGCCAAGCGGTACCGACATTCTGATCCCCCAGGGCACTCGCCTCATCGGCCAGTACGACAGCCGTGTGACCTTCGGTCAGGAGCGAGTTTTGCTGGTGTGGAGCCGCATCGTTTTCCCCAACGGCTCGAGCGTGATGCTCGAGGGAATGCCGGGCGTGGACATGAGTGGCTATGCCGGCGTCAGCGACAAGGTGGACAACCACTATGGAAAGCTCCTGGCGGGCGTCCTTTTTAGTTCAGTCCTGAGCACTGCCGCCGTTACATCACAGGGCAGCACGTCGAGCGCGGTGAATCCGAGCTACGGGACGCTCGCTGCCCAGGGCGCCGGCCAGGCGATCAACCAGGCCGGGCAGAAGTTCGTACAACGTGCCCTTGATATCCAGCCGACCCTGATCGTCCGACCAGGGCAACGGGTCGGAATTCTCATTTCCAAGGACATACAGCTACCCCCGTATGGCGGATAACGATGAGCTCCACCGCCAATTACCCACGAGCATCTACACTTCCGATGATTCATTTGGGGAGAAAGATGCCGTGGCAGGCAACAGGTACACCAAGCTCGGGATGGTTTTGATCGTGACGCAGATATCCCCCCAGCTCGAGGAAAAGATCACAACGGCAAAGCCTTTCGACCAAAGCAAGCGGGCGTTTCTTGAGGACTTGGTGGCCCGGTTTCTGATGAAGCCTGGCCCGCTGGCCCCGAGTTATCTCGGGAAAGACAAGGTAATCCTGCGGTTCTGGGTTTCCGGTCGAGTCCACGAGAAAGCGCTCGAGCTCGCCACCAAAAGTCACACCGCTGTCGCGGTCATAGCACACAGCGCCCTTGTCGCGGCGCTTGATTAGGAGAAGACGCAACATGCCACGTTCTACTGCCCTGCCCCGAATCCCGGTACCGACCGAGAAGGTCACGAAAAAGCTCGCCTTTGATCTTCCCGACGCGGCCCGAATCGAGACGTTTTGCGAGTTCTATGCCCAGGAAACGGCGGGCGCAAAACCCGAGTTTGAAAACGCCGTGATCGGTCTGGTGTTGGACACCTTGGATCGCAACCGTGCGTTCGTGGCATTCGAGCGGGCCAAGGCCGCCGAGGCGAAGCAGAAGCCGGCCAAGAAGCCCGCGGCGCCAGCTAGTAAGGAAACCCCCGCAACGGCCGATAACGGTTAATTGCAGCGCGTTGACGGTGCGGCCTGGTCCTCCCGGCTGCACCCGAGCGGAAAGGCGGGAGGGGGAATAATTTTGGAGATTATTTATCTTGCGTGTATAGGATAATTATACACGCTGAGATATAATCCCCCCGCAGTGATTAGGTGAGATGGCATGCGCGTTTGGATTTGCGAAAAGAAGGATCAAGCGGAGCGCCTGGCTCCCTTGCTCGGCAATGCCGAGAAGGGGCGCCATTGTTTTAATACCGCCGATGGCCTCGTGGTTCACGCGCAGGGCCATTTGCTCGGCGACCCCGAACCCGCGCAGCTTAATCCCGCTTGGGAAAAGTGGACGATGGAAAGCCTTCCCATCATCCCCGAGCGCTGGCGTAAGACCGGCCCTGCCGAGGATTACAAGAAGGCATTACTTTCGACCATCGGAGACGCCATCAAAAAGGCGACGGAGGTCGTGATCGCCACCGACCCCGGCGCCGAGGGTGAAGCCATCGCCCGCGAATTGCTCGAGCACTTCAAGTACCGCGGGCCGATCAAGCGTCTATGGGTGAACGCACTCGACCCGGTGAGCATCCGCAAGGCCGTCGCTCAGTTGCGCGATGGCAGCGAAACCATCGGTCTCTATCACTCCGCACTTGCACGTGGCCGTGGCGACTATGTGCACGGCAAGTCGCTGTCGCGCGCTTACACGTTGCTTGCCCGTGCGGGTGGCGAGAAAGCTGTACGCCACGTCGGCCGCGTCAAAACCCCCACCTTGGGGCTTGTGGTGCGTCGTGACGCCCAAATCGCCGGGTTCGTTGCACAAACCTATTACGAGCTTGAGCTCGAGGTGCAGAGCGGCGGCCAGGTAGTGAAGCTGTATCACGCGCCCGAGCAACGCATCTTCGATCGCGCCCAGGCAGAAGCATTGGTGCAGCGCGTCCGCGGCGCACAGGGCGCGATCGGCGTCGAAGCCAAGGAAAAGCGCCAATCCCCGCCAGGCCTGTTCAATCTGTCCAAGCTGCAAAAGCACATGAGCAGCAAGTTCGGCTGGGACGTCGATCACACGCTCGATGTGGCGCAGAGCCTCTACAACGCCGAGCTCACCACATACCCGCGCACCGCAGGCGCCTACATTCCGAACGAACAGGCGCCGAGCATCCCGACCGTACTGCGCACCCTCGCGACTATCGGCCCGCTTGCGCCGCACGTGAGCAAGCTCATCGTGCAGGGCCATGAAGTCCGTGACTCGATCTACAACACGAAGAAGCTCGAGGGCGAGGAACATCACGCGATCGTGCCGAACCCCGAAGGCGTCGCACCGGACCCGGCGCAGCTCAGCGACGACGAGCGCACGCTCTATGTCGTCATCGCACAAAGCTACCTGGCCGGCCTTCTGCCGGATTACCGCTACAACGAAACCGCCGTGTCCTTCAACGCTGCCGGCGTGCCCTTCGGTGTCGTCGGCAAGATGCCCACGGACAAGGGCTGGCGTGCGGTCTACAACGGCGAAGATCCCGACGAGGACGAGCAGGAGGAAGCAAGCGCCCTGCCCCCGCTCAAGAACGGCGCCCAAGCGACGACGGGCGAAGTCTCGTTGCTGCCGAAGAAGACCAAGGCGCCCAAGCGTTATACGCAGGGTGATCTTGTCGTGGACATGGCGAACGTCGCGAAGTACGTCAGCGATCCCGCCGTGCGCGCGATTCTCAAAGAAACCAGCGGCATCGGCACCGATGCGACGCGATCAACGATCGTTACAGCTCTGATCGCGGATGGATATCTCGAGAAGAAGGGCAAATTCATTCAAAGCACGGTGATGGGCCAGCAACACATCATCAACGAAGCAGATCCGAGCCTTTCCGACCCTTCGCTCACTGCTTTGTGGGAGCTCAGGCTCTCCGAAATGCGTGCACAGGCGCCGGGTGCCATGAACCCCGACCAGTTCGTCAACGAAGTGGCAGCAGTGGTCACGCGCCTCGTGAACGGCCTACGTCCTCGCGTGTCGCACGCGGTCGCCAATCGCGCACCGACCGCGAATCAGATCGAGTACATCGAAAAGCTCGAGCGAGAGCTCGCGGTCGGCGCACCTGTCGAAGCGCGCCGCAGTTTCGCTGCGGCCAAAGCTTTCATCGACACCTACGCACCCGTGCTGGACAAGCTACCGCCGTCCACCAAGGCCATCGAGTTCGCCGAGAAGATCGCCGCCGCGGCCGGCGTCGTCGTGCCAGAGCAGGCGCGCCAGGAGCGCAAGGCCTGCGCCGAGTTCATCGAAGCGCACAAAGCAGCATTGCCGCCACGCAAGACCACCAAACGCAAGAAGAAGTCCTAACCGTGATGCACCACCGGGGAACCCACATGCCTTACACGCATCGCCGGCTAATCGTCAGCCTGCTTGCTCTGTTCACGCTCGCGATCGGCGCCGCCGCGCAGGCCGCCACCTACAGCGTCACCAATGCGGCAGACGCCGGCAACGGCTCGCTGCGTGACGCGATCGACCAGGCGAACACCAACGGCGGCGGCACGATCGTTATTCGACCGATCGTCGGCCAAGAGATCCATCTCTTTGAAAACCTGCCCACCGTCACAAGCTCGATCACGATCGAGGGAAACGGGGTCACAGTCATCGGCAACGGCGGATATCGGGCGTTGATGGTCGGAAACGGCGCCGCCGATGCAACGCTCACTCTCGACGGCGTGCAGTTCGGGACGAACGCCGTTGTTTTCGTGAACCCTCTCGGCAAAGTGGTCACGCGCAGCCAGCCCGCACCGTCCCTGACGCCACCGCCGCTGCCGCACTTCCAGCCCGGCGAAATGCCGGCGAGCTTGGTCGCGTCAACCACGGCGGCCGCCAAGTCGGCGCCGCCGGCACAGCCCATCAAGCCGGGCGCTGATTTCGCGGCGAAAACTTCGCGCACGGCCTTCACCGTCGATCCGATGACGAACGCGGTTACGCCGGCAAGCGCGAGCTTGACGCCTAAGCCAGCGATGGCAGAACTCAAGCCCGTTGCACCACCACCGCCTGCGCCGCCCCCGGTGTGGGTTGCTCATCGAAACGCCTGGCTCGGCGACACGATTGCCGAGTGGTCGAAGAAGGCCGGCTGGCAAGAGCCGGTGTGGACGCTCAAGAACGCGAGCGGCGCCAAGGTCGATTACCGCATCCCGTCAGAGCTTCCCGTCCCCGGAAAGCTCGAGGACGCGGCAAAGGCGCTCTTTCAGGCGTACATCGACCAAGACGCCGACACCCCGATGGACGTGCAGATCATCCCCGAACAAAAGCTGATCGTTGTAACCAACGCCAAGGCCAAGCAATGACCACCTTCAAGCTCTACGCCCGCACCGTCCTTGCCAGCGCGATCGCGTTCAGCCTCTCCGCGTGCGGCTTGCAGGAATTGCACGACACGCATAAGGGCATTCAATCGGTGGACAACGAAGCCACCGCCCTACTGAACCAACCCAAGGCGGCGCCGCGCTCGAGCGTCGAGGTGGTGCATGGTCGGTTTTGGGTAGATCCGACCGCCGAAGTGCGTGAGGCGGCGATTGATCCGGCTCTCCGCTGCAAGATCACGTTTGGTACCAATGAGCCGGCGACACTGGATCGCCTGGCGCAACGCATCACGTCGGTCTGTGGCCTCGGCGTTCGCATTACGTCCGACGCGCAGGCCGCGTTGAACGGCACACTCGACATGATGGGCAACACCAACGGCGGGCAGCAGGCAGCGCCTAACGCCAGTCTTTTGCCGGCCGGATTCACCCCGCCGCCGCTTAACGGCGCGAACAACTCGTATTCGGGAGCGTCGCAGTACGGCGGCGGTGGCACCCGCTCCAATCGCATTTCGTTGCAGTTCGACAACGGCGAGTTGCATAACCTGCTAGATGCCGCGCTCGGCCAGGTCTCTTTGAGCTACCGCTTTGACCCGTCGAAGCAGCTCATCACCGTCTACTACTACGACACGCGCACCTTCCCGATTAAGGCGCTACCGACGATCAATGCTCTGACCAACAATATCGAGGCGGGATCGCAAGCCACGATGGGAAATCAGGGAAGCACGTCCACGGGTGGCGGTGGCGGTGGTGGCGGTGGCGGCCAGAACGGCGCAGGCGGTACCGGCACGACTTCAACGTCTACCACCGTCAAGATTTCCAACGACGTCATGAGCGACTTGGATCGCACATTGAACCTCATGTGCTCGCATCCGAAGTGCGCCATCATCTCGCCGTCTACGTCGTCCGTCACGGTTGTTGATACGCCCGACGTTCTGGCGCGCGTTGCAACGCACATGGGATTTGCGAACAAAACCATGTCGCGGCAGACGGCCGTCGATATTCGTATCTTGCTCTACACGGATACGTCGGGCATGGACATTGGCGCCAATCTCGATGCAGCGTTTAAGAGCGCGGCGAACAAGTTCGGCGCGGTGCTTGCGGGCGCCTACCAGCCCAATCAGAACTCCGGTTTGCTGACGGCAACGATCCCGTCAGGCGCCGGGCAGTGGGCAAATTCCCAGGCGATCATCAATGCGCTCAACGAGCACGGCAAGGTGTCCACGGTCTACACCGCCAAGCTCACCGGAACGAACTTGCAGCCGATTCCCGTGCAGGTCTTCAAGAACACGGGCTATGTGCAGAGCACGCCGACCCTGACCGTCACCAACGCGAGCGCGGTGTCCGGCCCGCAGACGGCTAGCGTGGGCACCGGCTTTTTCATGACCCTGCTTCCCAATATCTCCGACGACGGCAAGAGCGTCCTCCTTTCGTTCTCGCAGAACCTGAGTTTGCTCGACCAAATCAAGTCCTATGGTCAGGCGGGCACGCAGTTCTTTACGCAGTCGGCCGATACCGAGGGCAGCGGGATCAACCAGCAAGTCAATGTCCAAACCGGCGCCACCGTCGTTATGACGGGTTTCCAGGCTGACGGCCTTTCGTTGAACACGCAGACCGGCATCGCGTCCGGTGGTGTCAACACGAGCAACAAGCGTCAGACCATCATTGTCCTCGCCACGCCGCGCATTCTGGATTGAGCGCCATGACTGCACGGAAATCGCGTGTCGTAGACACCGGGCCGAAGCTTGCCGACTCGCTGCCGATCGTCGTCGTTCAGATCAACGGCAAGCAGTTTGTTTCCGGCCTCTACTGGCATGTCCTGACCAAGCCGCAGAGCTACGTGCAAGAGGCCCAGGCAAACGGGCACAAACTCGGCATGGACGTCGTTGCCTTCCGCAAGGGCGCGGGCAATTCCCGGCAGATCCAGGCCGGTTTTGCCCCCAAGCGCAACGGCGCGTTCAAGGGCACCTATTCGTGGGCGGCGGCGATCGCCGGAACGCTAGGCGATGACTGCCTCGCTGGCTTCAAGCTCGGCGAAGACCAGTACGGCATCGTCGGCGTGCTGGGCGGCATCATCGTTCCTGGCTCCGATCGCGTGCTGTCGCGTGACCAGTTCACAAAGCATTTCCGTGCGACCGAGCAGAAGATCGCCGGCACGGACAAGCGGTGGCGTCGAATCATTGCACCGGCTGAGTTCGGCGTTGCATCCGAAGAACTCGACGTAACAGCGGTCCTCACTCCGAAGGCGCTGAAAAAGGAGTATCAGCTCAAGTCGCTCAGCCGCTTCGACTTCAACAAAGACGAGATTAAGCGCTGGACCGTGATTGGCCTGGCCGTCGTCGTCATCCTCGGCGGCGGTAGGTTTGGCTGGTCGAAGTATCAGGCCATCCAGCAGAAGAAGAAGGACGACATTGCACATGCGCAATGGTTGCTAGATGAGAGTAAGCGCGCCAAAGAGCGGGCAGAGTTTGAAAAGAACAACGTTGTTCCGCATGCGTGGACGGGCCAGCTTTCCCCTGCCGCACTCGCCAAGGCCTGCATGCCAGGCATGCTCTCCACGCCTATCTCGGGCGCCGGCTGGAAGCTGACGGGCGTAGGCTGCAACACGGACGCGAGCACGCCTGGCGTGGGCCACATTCGTTTCAGCTATTCCAGGCCCACCGGCTCTATCTCAACCTTCGTTGACTTCCAAGCGTGGGCGCTCCGCACTTTCCACGCGAAGGCAGAGGCCCAGGACAAGGCATTCAACACGGCGGCTATCGGCCTCGCCTTCAAGGTCGATGGCTCGGACGACGACGCGGCGCCGTCGTTGGAAGACGGCATGTCCACGATCGTCTCCTACATGCAGCAGCGCGGCTTGAGCGTCGAGCCAGCGCCTATGCCGCCCTTCAAGCCGCAGCCCGACGACCCCAACCCGCCGCGTCAGGAATGGAGCGGCTACACCTTCACGGTCGCCACCGGCGATCGCCACAAGCTTTCCATCGAAAGCGTACCCCTGGCGACGACACGTCTCACCGCCATCGAGGCGGCGCTAGACGAAAAGGCGCACATCACTTGGACGTACACCGGAGCTTTTTATGTCAAATAACCTGATCGGTTCCGCTGCGCACGGTCTGCGCGCCATCTTCTGGCGAGCTCTTGCGGTCCCTACCTTTTGCCTATCCGTGAACGCGATCGCACTGGCGTTCACCCTCACGAGCACGAGTGCTTACGCGCAGCAAGAAGCGCCGGCAGACAGCTCAGCGGCTGGGCGGGTCGCGATTCTCGGCGACCTCGACGCTATTCAGTCGAGCGAGATGGTCTACAAGGCAAAGGCCGCCGAAGGCAAGGCCAAGGAAGAAGCTGCGAAGTACGACCCCAACAGCCCGAGCCAGGCATCGAGCTCAAACGCCGCGGCGGATTCCTCGAACGAGCTCCCCACGTTCACGGACGTCTTTGGTGGAGCATCGGGCAACCGCGCTGTGTTCATGCTTCCGGGCGGAAACACTGCTACGCGGGGGAAAGGCGAACAACTGCCGGGCGGCTATACCGTCGTGAGCGTCAGCCTCAATGACGTTGCCGTATCAAAGAACGGCAAGGTCTATCACCTGAGCTCGGGCAATGCGCCGATGAATACACGCGCACAGCAGCAACAGGCGACGCAGAGCTACGGCATGGGCGGATTCCCGCCCGGTGGCGTGCCCGTCACGCTGCCTAACCCGCCCGGTTCCGCAAACGCTCCCGCGTCCGCGGGCGGCTCGAACTAAGCCATTCGGAGGCGGACCATGGGCACCAAAGGCGAGATGCCGGACCTGTTCACCGAAGTTCTGTCGAATCATCGGCAGAGCGTTTTCTATCTTTCTGACGGCAATGCACGCGCTGACGTCGTGCTTGTGGCCGACATAACGCGCAAGCGCGGTGAATTGCTCATTTCCTCGGAGCGCCGTGGCGAAGGCCACGTGATGAGTTACGAGCACCTTGTCGAGTGCGCGGCGCCGGCCGAAGGGCTCGAGTACACCGTGCGCATCACACATGCGGCGGAAATCGCCGACGTGTACCGCGGCGCCGGCTCGGCGGGTGATGACAAGAAGCAGGATGACGTCAAGCGTCAACAGGAGGTTTTGAGCTATCTGCGCGAGGGTCGCCGCCGCGGTGCGAGTGAAGCGCGCTTCATTACCACGCCAGATCGCGCCTACGTTCGCTATGTCATTCGCGGTGAAAGCTTCTCGAATCCGGCCATCACCAAAGAGCAAGGCGAGGCGCTGCAAAACTCGCTCTATAACTCGATGACCGATGACGCTGGCATTCAGCTCAATCGCGCGATCTATCAGGACGCAAACCTCCGTCGAGAGTTCGCCGAGAAAGCCGGACTGACCAGCGCCCGTATCTCCACTTTCCCGCTCAAGCACAAGACGCTGTGCATCACTGTCCGCCTATTTGCCATGGGCGGCGTCAACGACATGAACTTGTGGGATGCCCCTTACACCGATGCCCACAAGAGGATTTTCAAGAGTTGGGTTCGGCGGCGCCGCGGTGGTGTGATCGTGTCCGGCCCCACCGGCAGCGGTAAAACCACGTGGGCCAAGATGTTCATGGAAGCGAAGGCCGAACACTTCGAGTACCGGCAAGATTGGTTCACGGTCGAAAACCCAGTGGAGCTCGAGCTCCACTCAGCGTCCATCTTCCAAGGGCCATTGCCCGTAGACCATCAAGACGATGAAGACATTGGCCCCGCGTGGAAGCGCTCTAAGCGCGCACTCATGCGCCAGGCCCCCCGTGGTATCTATCCCGGCGAAGCGCGCGACGAAGACTCGGCGAAGTTCGTTGTTGACGTGTCCAATACCGGCCATTTCGCGCTCTCCACGACGCACACACAGAGCGCCGATGCGATTCTCTCGCGCTTCGAGCATGAGTTCGGCGTGCACCCGATGCTCTTGCTTGATCCGGCCGTGGTCATCGGCCTGATGAATCAGGATCTTGTTCGCACGATTTGCCCTGACTGCGCTGCACCACTCCGCGATCACCACGGGCTCTTTAAGGACCGCGAAGACCTTGCGCGTGTGCTCGAGTGGGTGGATGGCGACAAGGCAATGGTCGGCCTTGGCTGTGAAAACTGCGCTGGGTCCGGCAGCGCTGGCCGCCGCCCGGTATGCGAGCTCGTGGATACCAATGTTGGCTACATGAAGGCCTACCGTGACGGCGGCGCGACTGGCGCGCGGCTCTACTGGATCGAGCACATGGGCGGGCGCACGAAGATGATGCACACCCGCGAGCTCATCAATGCTGGGCTTGTCGATCCACGGCACGCCGAGGTGGACGTTGATCCCCTCGACCACGACCGGACCACGCTCGGCATTGGTCCCGAATTCGGCTTTGCGGTGGAAACCAACCATGGCGTTTGAAGGCATCAAAGCTTGGGCGGAGGACTTCCGCGCCAACACGGCCGTTGACTCGCAGAACCCGGCAATGGCCTGGCTGCAAGACCGCATCATTCGCTTGCAGTTCGGCGTGGACACGCGCATCCAGCTCTACGACGACCTGGCGCTCTTGCTCAGCAACGGCGTCACGCTGATTGACGCGCTGGACAAGCTCTATGAGATCCACAGCCAGGAAGGCACGAAGCCTACGGAACCGCTGGCGATTGTTTGCGACACCGCCCGCACGTTCGTCAAGGACGGTGAGTCGTTGTCGGACGCATTGAGTCGCTGGGTCAGCACGCAGGAGGTGATTCTCTTGCAAGCGGCCGAAGAAGCCGGCGAGCTCAAGGAGGTGTTTCCGCGCATGGTTTGGGCGCTCACGGAGCAGCGCGAGCTCAGCCGGCGCCTACGCAAGATTCTTATGTACCCCGCTGTCCTTTGGCTGGTGTCCTATCTCTCGTTCATGGTGATTGGCTATTTCGTCGTGCCGCAGTTGCTTGACATGCTGCCCTACGAAAAGTGGCTGGGTAACACCAAGCGCATGATCGCCGTCGGTCTGTTCGTGCAGAACAACACGGCCCTCAGCATCGGCCTCATCCTGGCCGGCTTCGTCTACTTCCGCTGGGCGCTTCCGAACCAAATCGGAAGCTCACGCGCGACCCTTGATCGCCTCCCCGTCTTCAATATCTACCGGCTTAATCAGGGTATTACCTTCATGGTCGCGATGGCGACCATGTTGCCTAGCGGTATCAGCGTCGAGCGAGCCCTAGTCATTATCGGCGAAGGCTCGGCGAAGTATTTGGCAAACATAATGGAGGCTACTGTTGATCGTGTGCGGACGGGTGATAAACTCGGCCTCGCACTTTATAATACGGAGATGAACTTCCCCGACCGCAAGACGGTTGGGTCACTAATGCTTATCTCGGATCAAGTCGGCTTTGAGTACCAGCTCGAAAAGTACACAAAGCGGTGGCTTGAGCTCAACGTGAGGCAGCTTGAGGCGGCTGCAAACGTGCTCCGCACCCTCGCCCTCATCGTAATCGTCTTCGCGTCAATCCTGATGGGTCTTGGCTCGACGGAAGTCGGTAATTCACTCAAGGCCGCACTGCGTTCGTAACTAGGGGAAACATAATGACCAAAGGTAATCTCATGACTCACAAGCGTTTTCGCCGCCGTGGTCCCATCGCTCGCCGCGCCCAGGGTGGCTGGGGCGTGATGGATCTTTTGCTCGGCTTGCTGATCGCCATCGTGCTCAGCGCGGCGGGCTATGCGATCTACAAGACCACCACCGGCACCGCCAAGGGCAATGCGGAATCGGATGCACTGGTGCAGGCGGTGAGCGCGATCCAGGCCAAGTGCCAGTCGGCCGGCTCCTACGGGACCAACGGCTACAACCTGGCGCAGTGCTTGTACCGCGCGCAGAAGGTGCCCGCAGGCTGGACGGCCGTCAGTGCGACGGTGATTAACAACAGCTACGGTCAGCCGGTGAACATGCTGAGCACCGGCACGGGCTTCACGGTGTCCGATCCGGGGTTGCCCCAGGACGCTTGCCATGACGTCGCGATCGGCAACCTGTTCAACTCGAGTGGCACGACCCTTGGCATCAACGGCGGTGCGGCCATTTCCGGCACGGTGTCCGATTCCAATACCTCGAGCTGCACGAGCGGCAACACCAACACGCTGCTCTACACGTTCGCGTACTAACAATGGCGAAGCTTCGCGATCTTCCGCTCACCGATTTGTATATCGGAAGCGACCACATCGAGTACCGCGACAAGCCGGGGGCGCATGCACCCCGGCTTGTCGTTCCCGAGGAATACCGGGCCGATATCGAAGCGGTGCGGGCGAAGTGCAACGAGCTCTTTCGAGACCATCGGCGCTACGAGTTTGCCCTCCCCTACGACGGGGTGCTCTATCGCGTTGGCGTAATGGACGATGTGACGTTTGAGCCCATCTTTGTGCTCAACCGCACGCCGGACGAACTTCCTCCTTTCGACGCGCTTGGATTGCCGCAGTACATCGAGAGGCTACTCGCCGACCCGAGCGCCCGCGGGCTGGTGGTCTTTGCCGGCGACCAACGCCAAGGCAAAACCACAAGCGCAACGGTGTCGCTGGTCTACCGCATGGTGGAGGTCGGAACGGATGCCCTCGCGCTACAAGATCCGATCGAGTGCAACATCGGAGGCATGCACGGCAACTACCGGCTCTATTTGCAGCCGGTCGATGGCGTCACTGGCTACGCCAAGGCATCGCAACGAGCGATGCGCTTTGGCATGACCACCATTCTCTACGGTGAAATTCGGCGTGGCGATCACGGCGGCCGATCGAATGCGGCTCCCGCGCTCGACTTGGCCGAGGCTGGGTGCTTCATTCTCGCAACCACGCATGGCAGCACGATCGTTGATACGCTGACTCGCCTTGTCGAGATGACAAGCGAATCCATGACGGACGCCAATGCCGCGCGTGCGGCACTCTCAAAAGCGCTCGCGGCAGTGGTGTGGCAAGAGCTCGAGCGGTTCAGCAGGCCGGATGGAAGTCAGGGCATCCGCGTTCATACGCAAGTGCTCGACGTGACCGATCCACAAGATGCGGACGCGATCCGCGCCACCATCAAGAGCGGGAATTTCTCCCAGCTCCCGACACTGATCCAGAGCCAGGCCAATCGAAAACTATGGTCAAGCAACGTCCTGTGAACCTGAGAGGCATGCGCTTTTCGCCGCGAAAACAGCGGGGCGTGGGCGTGCTTGACGTTCTGTTAGGCCTCTTGATCGCGGCCATCGTGCTCAAGGGCATCGTGCCGTGGTTGCTCGAGAAGAACACGACTACGCGCGTCAACATTGCCGCTTCGCAAGCGGTCGCGTTTCGCGAAGCCGCGTTGAGCTTCCAGCAATCCAACCAGGCGGCGATTATCGCCGCCACTGGACCGAGCACGCCTTACACGCGCACGGTGGCGCAGTTGCAGGCGGCCAATGCTTTGCCGGCGAGCTTTAGCGGCACCACGCCTTACGGCGGCACGCTTATCGCCGTTTGGAATCAACCGACAGCCGGCGTCTTGCAGCCCGTGGTAATCGCCACGGGCGGCGCCGTCATCAATGATGGCGACTTGGCCGACATTGCCAACGCGATATCGGCTCAGGGCGGCGAAGGCGCCTACATTCCGAGTTATTCGCCGACGCAGCTTGTCTGCGCGCAGGGCTCCTGCAACCCGATCGCGCTTTCAACCTACGGCTATGGCTCGATGGGCGGCCATTATGCGATTGCTATGTTCAAGGGCACGCAAACTTCGAGCGATGATTTTCTGCACCGTCACAACGACGGCGTTGCCGCTCACGGCCAGATGAATCAAAACATCGACATGAACGGCAACGCCGTCAACAACGCTGTCGCCGTGAATATCAACAGCACCGGCACGAACGGCCTCAACATCACGAGCTCGAGCACCAACTCCGCCGGCATCGCCATTGCTAACACGTCCGCGAATCGCACGTGGTCTTTCGCGGTCGCTGGCAGTTCGTGGGGTGCGCCTGGCTCACTCCTTTTTTACGACAACAATGCCGGCGCGCTGCGCGCGTATATGGACACCACGGGAGCGCTTAATTTCAACCAGGCCGGCAACATGCTTGGCATCGCTGGCAACTACCTCTACGGCGATGGCGCGAACATGGCGCTACGCACAGTGGCAAACGGCGGCACGGTCTACATCCAGGGCACGGCCAACGGCGGCGGCACCGGAAATCTCAGTGTGCAAGGCACCACCTACGGCGGTGACTTCTACACCAATGGCGGCTCTTACCGAGTGAATGGGAGCGGCGGCATCTGCTGGCAGAACTACGGTGCATGTCTCTACATGCAAGACTCGAGCTATGTCCGCATCCTCAACGACAAGAATTTTTACACAGGTGGTCAAGGCCAATTCGGCAGTTTGCAGTCAAACAGCACGATCGTCTCGGCTGGGCGCGTCACTTCTGGCGAGTTCATTTTGCCAAGTGGTGTCGCGTGGGACGGCAACTGGTGCGACACCAATGGCCTGCTTGCGCAGCGGAGCGACGGCTCCGGTGCGCTGATGAACTGCCAGAACCACGCGTGGGTCAAGGTCAAGATCGGCGGCAACCACCAGTGGTATGTAGTTGCCAATTACGTCAACGGCAATTTCACCGGCCACAACTATACAAATGACGACATGTTCGTATCGGCGACAAGTAACGGTACGAGCTGCGGAACGCAGAACAACGACTACTACGCGGTCGCGGTTGTGCAGGGCATCCAAGTCGCCTCGAACATCGAAAACAACGTCAATTATTACCACCAGAAGTCGATAGGCTTCATGGTACCCCCAGGCCAGGACTACCAGATCCTCTGGACCCGCTACCTCTGCAACACACAGACAGCCGTCTACGAGTACCGCTGATATGTACACCGTCATGCTGACCTGCATGCTCCTGATCGCGTCGATATTCATCTCATCGGTGGATATCGCACGCGCCCGCCAAACCTTGCATGATTCGGAAGTGACTAACGTCACGCTCATGCTCGAGCAGATTGGTACGTTCGGGAGTAAGTACGCCCAGGCTAACGCCGGCACGACGTCCGCGGTGAGCTTCGCTTCAGCCGGAGCGCCGTCATGGTTTGTTGCCTGGCCAGGTGCGGGCCTTTACGTGCGCGCAGGCACGTCCTACGCCTACACTCCTGCCGCCAATCTCCGCGATCCCGCGGGCATCGTGGCGAAGGTTCGCGAGCAAGGCCTAGTTGCCGGCGTGTCGTCCGGCACAAACCTCTTGGACGGGCTGGGAAACGTCGTTGCGAGCCTGCCAAGCGGCATCCCGAATAACAGCGTCGTCGTGGTGCAGTGATGGCCGCCCTAGCCGTCGTCGCGCTTGCCGCGGGGTTTGTATTCACACCGCCTCGGAACGTTACGCCTGAGCGCCGGCAGTGCGTGCGCATGGCCGCGGAGTTCTACCATCGACCAAGCGACGTGTTGTCGGTTGATGGGCTCGAGATGCTTGTGCATGTCGTGCTCGACAAAGAGCACGGCAAGATCGGGCAGAAGGTCTACAACAAACCGAATAAAAAAGGTGTTCGGACCTATGACATTGGTCCGATGCAGATCAACAGCGGCAACCTGTACGAGCTAGGCAAGCGTGGCGTTACTGAGGAACAGATCCTCAACAACGAGTGCGCGAACATTTTCGTCGGCACGATGATCTTGCAAGAAGGCATCGCCAGCGCTCCCGATCTTTGGACCGGCATAGGGAAGTACAACGCATGGACCGACCGCGAGAACGGGCGGAAATACTACATGGATGTCTGGAACCGGCTTAATCACTCGTGGGGCCGCAACTGAGGCGTCGCCATGAGCGAGGATTTTGGCTGCGAAACTTGCGGGCATGATACGGAGCGGGCGCGTAGCCATTTCGCCGCCGTGTTGCGCGTGCCGATGGCCGACATTTCCGATCGCGCCTTGCTGTACCTGTCCACCTACGCATGCACTTGCAGTGACGAGGTAACGCGCAGTCTGTGGAGCGCGCTCAGCGGTGACGACGCAGTTATCTAGAGATAATCTTGAGTCGTTGCATATAATGACAGCATATGTATAATGACATGACAGGCTGACCACTCGGCCACGCCCGCGCCTCGGGGATCGTCAGGGGCTAAGGATCACCATGTCTTGCGTCGATACTCTCCGCAACGCCGCTGCCGCGCTGACTGGCTCCCGGCCGCAGCTCGCCGCCGCCGTCGCGAAAATCGCTGATCGCATTGCAAGCATCCCCGAGCCCGCGTCGCTGTCTGTCAGCTACCCGCGCACCACTGCCGACGATATCGCCCTGGTCGCCCAGGCCGCCGAATTGCTCACCGCATGCCCCGATGAAGACGTGGCCCAGGACACCGCGGGACGCCTGATTCTGGCCGGCGTCCGCTTCACGGTTCTTGGCGAAGCCGTCGAAAAGCTCGCTGCGCAGCGTGTCGAATTGCTCGGTCATCTGACCGTGCTGCGCGCCTAAGCCGAATCGCTTATCGCCTGGCCGGGCTCAGGTTTTCCCGTACCCGGCCGACATTACGGACATGTGGCGAGTGTCCTCACCTCTCACAAAGCAGCATCCCCCAGGAGTACCGAATGGCATCCCTCAATCGAGTCACGCTGATCGGCAACGCCGGTCAGGCGCCGAAGTTGCGTCACACGAATAGCGGTAAGGCCGCCTGCCAGCTCGACCTTGCGACCAATGAGCGTTGGAAGGATCGACAAACCGGCGAGCTCAAGAGCCATGCCGAATGGCACCGCGTTCAACTCTACGGACGCCACGCTGAGGTGGCCGTCGAGTTCGTGAAGACCGGGCGCGAAATCCTCATCACCGGCAAGAACCGCACGCGCAAGTACACCGACAAGAATGGCGTTGAGCGCTACGTGACCGAAGTCATTGCGCACGAGTTCCAGCTCATCGGCACCGGCAGTCAGGCCGCGTCTGCGCCGCATGGTCGCTATGACGACGACGTGCCGCCGCCCAGCGGCTTCGAGGACGACGACGACGATTTGCCGCTGTAAGCGCAGCGGAAGGGCCGCAGTTTTCGCGGCGAAAAATGGGGCATGTCGCATTGCGAACAGACATTGAGACATGTCCGACTTCAAAATCCCAAGGACACATCAGCACTCATGAAGAACAACAAGCTCACCCTCGCCCTGGCCTCGATCGTTGCACTCACCGCTGCTTCCGCTGCCACGGCCGCGAGCAATGAGGTCTATCTCGGCGTGGGCACGACTGGCGTCGGCGGCGGCTACAGCTACGGGATCAATGATCGTTTCGCCGTGCGCGGCGAATACGCCGGCCTCGGCTACAGCGGCACCTACGACAACAGCGGCTCGCAGTACAAGGGCCGACTGCACTTGCAGAACGTCGGTGTCTACGGCGATTGGTTCCCGTTTGCCGGCACTTTTCGCGTCACCGCCGGCTACGTGAACACGAACAACCATTTCGACGGCGAAGCCGATGGCGGTACCGGCACCGTCACGATCAACCACGTCAAGTATCCGCTTGCCGGCGAGTCGGCCAAGGTCAATATCAAGTTCCCGAAGAACGTGCCCTATCTCGGCATCGGTTGGGGCCACGCGCCGTCGCATGCGGGCTGGGGTGTGTACGGCGATATCGGCTTGCAGTTTGGCAACCCGACCACGCGCATCACGCTTTCGTCGGGCCTGGCCGCCCAGGTGCCGCCCGGCGACGTGAAGGCGCAGGAGGACTCGATCAATCACGACGTCAAGGTGCTCGGCGGTTATCCCGTTCTGGCGTTTGGCGTCAGCTACCGTTTCTAACACCACGGGCGCGAGGCATTTGCTTCGCGCCCTTTCAGTTTGCCTCGCACTTGCAAGAAGGATCTACGAAGCATGAGCAACGCCACCACTACACCGAAAGCTTTTGGCAGCATCGAAACCATTCGCGCGCTTAACGGCAACGGCGCTGGCGATTGGGATCAGCTCCGTGCTGAGCTGAATGCACTTGAGGACAAACTGATCCAAGCCGGTCAGTGCATCAGCAGGCTTCGCGACCTATCGGGCTGGAACCCCACCGATCCCGCCCAGGGGTTTGTGGGTGCGGTGAATGCCGCGCTTTTCATTTCGTACACGATTCACGAGCTGCATAAGCTGCTTGGTTGGTACGAGAACAAGCCCATACAGATGCGCATGATCCACGACCTGATCGTAGATGCGCAGCTCAAGTGTGGCGCTGCATTGGGCTGGGTGCAGGACACCAAACTCATCTCCGCTATTCCCGATTGGTCCGCCAGGTAACGCAAGGAAGCATGCACATGCTGTATCGCGACGAGATTTTGATGGTTCAGGCGAAGCCTGAGCCGATGCGCTACCGCGGCTGTGGTCGCACTGTCTTCACGAGCTATTGGGAGGAAATGGGCTTCCCCTTCCCGCGCAGCCGCGTCGATATTCTCGAGCGGATGCTCCACACGAGCCGTGCCTACACGACCCGTTGGCAATGGCCGGTCGGCGGGATCACCAACACGGCACATTACTCCGTCGTGCTGGGTGGTCGGCACCGAGTTCGCCATCGTCCACTGCGGCAATCTCGCAAGCCGATGCCCGAGGTGCGCGAACCACCTACGACCGGCTACGCGCGCCTCATCGGAGAGGACGCAGCCATGACCCTTGCACGCCCGTAAGGACCGAAGCCACGCATGCGCGGCCATTCCTTTGTAGACATGCTCATCAACGCCGCCGCGCGATCGGCGGTATACCGCGCGATCGGCGCGCTTGTTCGAGGCCATAGCGTCCTCGCGACGCTTGCCATCTGCGCCGCGGTGGTCGCGGCAGCATGGTTTGCTAACCGCCGCACGTCCCGGTGAGGGCACGCATGCCGAGGCGCCCTACCCGTCAACGCGCCTCGCGCGGCCAGGCGCTCGAGTGGCACTGGTACTTTGTTATCGGCGCCGCCCTGTACCTCGTGCTCGCTGTTGCGCTTCCCAGGGCGGTCCACGTCAATCCCTACGGCTCACCCGTGGTGTCCGCAGCGTTGGGCCTGGCCGGGCCGCTGGCGTGCGCCTATTGCTGGCTGCGCGGCGCCCAGAGCTACTGGCAAGAACGGCGGCGGCGCCGGCTCCTTGCCAAGCAGTCGAGCCTTGCGACCGTGCAAAGTCTCGGTTGGGAGGACTTCGAGCGGCTTGTGGGCGAGGTTTTCCGGCAGTGGGGCTATCGCGTTGAAGAAACCGGCCTCGGCGGCGCCGATGGCGGCGTGGATCTTCGGCTCCGCAAGCGTGGGGAGCTCACCCTCGTTCAATGCAAGCACTGGCGCGCTAAGAGTGTTGGAGCGCCCCAGGTGCGGGAAATGTTTGGCCTCATGGTGCATCACCAAGCCCACGCGATCGCCGTCGTGACTTCGGGCGGCTTCACCAGGGAGGCCAGGGCATTTGCCGATGGCAAACCAATCGAACTTATTGACGGCAAACGATTATCCCATCTAATCGACCGCATTCATGGAAGGGCACAATAGTTATCATGAGAGTTTTCGATTATATTGCGTTCGCAAATCCACTTACCGGCCGTGATTTCATGGGAAAAGTTGACCTCTCGAAGCTGAGCTATACGGAAGTCCTCGATGTAATCGGGGATGCCGAGAAGCGAGCGCAAGAACTGAGAGAGCAGGCCCGCGCGGCGGTGCGCGAAGAAATTAACGCCCTACTTGCCAAGCACGGATTCACGCTAGACGAAGTAATGGCGGGCGCGCGTTCGTCCGGGCGTCGGTCGCATCCCTCTAAAGGCACGTCGGTCGCTCAGAAGTACCGCAATCCGGCCAATCCCAAGGAGACATGGACCGGCCGCGGTAAACAGCCCGCGTGGTACCGTGACGCGCTCGATCGCGGCGTTACCGAAGACGATATGCTGATCCAGTAGCAAACCAGGCTTGGCGCGCGAGCTTTGAGTGATCGCGTTAATCACCCCAACGCAGCCTCAAAGGAAACCCCTCCCCCCGAGGGGTTTTTTATTGCTTGCGAAGATGACAGGATATGTATACCATTAGTTAATGGGCCGACCTCTCGGCCGCTCGCGCCTCGGAGATAATCAGGGGCTAAGCCAAGACATGACGACAGCACTCTCTCTGCCTGCCGGCCCCTTGTCGGCATTGCTCGACAACGAAGCCTCTGACCGGCTGTTTTCCGACCGCGGCGTTTTGGGCGGGTTGTTTGAGGCCTACGCCTACACTCGCCATCGCATCCAGCACCTTGCGCGCGAGATCCACCGTGAATCGGGCGCGGTGTCGTTCTTCCTCAAGGCCTACGATTTTTCTCACGGCCGTCCCGACGTGGACAGGCTTTTTAGTGAGAAAAAGGCGATCGCCGCGCTCAATAGCGAGTATTGGCAACGCACGCTCGCCCTCACCGACGTCTACGACTGCATGCCGCAGTCACGTCGCGATGAATGGGACAAGGCCATTCGCACGAATACGACGCCCGATTACAACCTCGATGCTGTCCGCCCTACGATCGCCTCGCTCCTTTCCTCGAGGGCGCAATTCTTCGCTGAGCGCGTAGACGGCATTTTCCGCACGCTATCGCGCACCCACGTCACCAATCTGCGCTCGGGCTTCAACACGCGCATGATCGTTGCCGGCGTCATTGACGACTACGGCTTTTTGAACACGACCAAGGCCGGGTATATCAACGATCTTCGCAAAGTCATTGCGAAGTTCATGGGTCGAGATGAGCCGCGCCACGACGCATCCAACTGCGTTCTAAAGCTGTGTCAGGAGGTGCCGGGGAAGTGGCACCCCATCGACGGCGGCGCGCTGCGCATCCGCGTCTACAAAGTCGGCACGGCGCATATCGAAGTGCATCCCGACATGGCATGGCGCCTCAATGCTGTGCTTGCGCACCTGTACCCCCAGGCGATCCCGCGCGGCCAGCGCACGGCGCCTAAGAAGCCATCCAAGAAATACGACCTGATACAAACCCCACTCCCGTTCGCGGTGCTTCGCTTGCTCGACGGATGCAAGGGCAAAACAGGCGACGGCCATGAACTCACCTTGCCCTACCTCGAGTGCAAAGAAAGCAAAGCAAGCGCGCAGCAGTTGCGCGAGGTGCTGGAAGCGTTGGGAGGCGTGTACGTGAATGACTGGACGGCCAGGTTCGACTATGACGCAAGCGAGGCTATCAAGCATGTGCTCCTGACCGGGTGCCTACCCGAGCGCCAGTCACACCAGTTCTACCCGACACCGCGGTTGATCGCTAAGGAGCTAGTGCGCCGCGCCGAGCTCGATGACACGTGCAGTTGCCTCGAGCCGAGCGCAGGCCAAGGCGGGATCGCGGATCTGCTACCGAAGGACCGCACCGTATGCGTTGAGGTGTCCGGGCTCCACTGCGCAGTGCTCAAAGGCAAGGGTTTTGCGGTGGTGAATGCGGATTTCCTGGCGTGGTCTGCGGGGCGTGGGCCAACGTTCTCGCGTGTGCTCATGAACCCCCCGTTTAGCGAAGGGCGGGCAAGGGATCACGTGTTGGCCGCGGCGGGCTTGGTGAAGCCTGGCGGGCGGTTGTGTGCGGTGGTGCCGGCGTCACTGCGCGGCGTGGATCTTCTCCCCGGCTGGGCATCCGAATGGAGCCAGGTTTATCAGGGGGAGTTTCAAGGTACGGGCGCGGCGGTCGTTATATACGTCGCGACTCGACGGAGCGAAGCAGACGGAGATAACAGGTGATGACCATTGAGCGGAAACTTTCGCCCAGCGGGCTCGAGAAATTCATGCAGCACATTCAGGCGTTTGGTGATCCTTTCCGTGACTTCGCGTCGCACTATGCGGACTTTCAAAACGTCATCGATGAGCAGGCATGCCGGCATGAAATGGGCGGGCCGCCGCCTTGGTACTACCGGCCGTGTCCGTACTACGACGAGGAAGGCCAGAGCCAGGCCTACTATGTCGAGGACTTCCTCAACCTGTAGCGCGCTTGATTATAAAAAGATAATCCAAAGTGTTGCCAAGCGTGACAGGATATGTATAATAGCCATGTCGGCTGAGTTTGCAGCCACGCCCGCGCCTCGGGGATCGTCAGGGGCCAGGAAACACCATGCACAACCAAGCCGCCGCACAGTTCGACTCGATCACCGCAACGCTGGTTGAGGGGGAGAAGAAGCGCCTAGAGATGCTCCCCAAGTATTTCGGCATGCGTTACATGCTCCGCGCGGAAGGTCTTGTTTATGGCTGGATGGGCAAGCTCTGCCCGAACTACCGCGGCGCCTACTGGAACTATTTCGAGCTCAGCAACGGCGGCTTTTTCATGGCGCCCAGCGGCATCGATACCTACGACCTTGTTTGCCAGGGCGCGCAATGCACCGTGCACGTCGGCGGCACTGCGGCCGGCATCATCGCCACCCTCTACATGCTGAACCAGCTCGCCAACACCACGCGGCAGGACAGTTTTTGCCAGCTCTACCGATATCTCTTGGAGTACGCCCGCGAGCATGCGGAATGGAAGCAGATCCGCACGGCGATCGACTAACAACCCAGGGGCGGCAGCAATGCCGCCCCGCCCCACCCCAGCAGGCAGGAAACCACATGGCACCCAAGTTCACGCACGAATGCTATGACGACGCGACGGCCGCGACGCTCAAGAAGAAGCACACCCCGCCGCCGATCGCGCCTGGCCGCCCTACCGCAGAAACCAAGTTCGTCGCTCTTGGCATCGTGCTCATTTTTGCCGGCTTTGCCGTGGGTGGCATTTTCGGAGCGCCGTGGGTCGCCATCGCTGCGTGCCTGATCGGTTTTCTTTGCTTCATGTGGTCACGAGTCGAAGCATGGGAAAGCCGGCATCGCCGGCCCGGCGTGCTTGATGAGATTGAACCGCTAGATGCGCGTGAGCTCAACCGGATGGCGGACATGGCGGAAACCTATCCCGAGCTGCATTCGCACATCACGGCTTGGGTGAAAGAGCGAAAGACGCTCCGCAAGCGCGACCTTTGGGCGTGCGCGGCCTTCGCCGCGAACTTGGACGAACTGAAAGAGCGCACTGATGCGGTGGAGCGCTTGCGCAACATTCAGGCCTAACGGCCCCAACCCTAAACCACGGAGCTATCCCCATGCCTATCCCGTTCGATCACCGACCCATGTCGCCGGCCGAAGTCGAAGAAGCACGCGCCCGCTTTCGTCAATTCAACCTGGCGCCGCCGAACAACGCGGCCCAAGTGGCGGCGCTCAAGGTCTGCGCCGTAATTTGTGCCGCCGCGGCAGTCGCGGGCTGGATTTTCTTCGGTGGCGTGGTCGCCGCTGCGTCCGCAGTCTTCGGCCTGGCTTGCTGGACCGGCGCCAAGATGCACGCATGGGAACCCATGCGCGAAACCGATGATTTCGACCCGTTAAACAATCGCAGCCTCAAAGAGCTCGCTGAACTGGCTCAGGAGTTCCCGGCGATCGGCGCCCGTGTCAAGGAATGGCTCGATGCCGGCGACGTCATTCGTGAGCGTGACCTGTGCGCGTGCCGCGTCTACATGCACAAGGAAGGGCCGCGGAAAGCGCGCGCCGACGCGCTGGCCCGCCTCGAGGCGCTGGCCGAATGATCCTGGCGCCCTTTCGCTCTTTGCTTCGCGCAGTCGCGCTGCGCGAAGCCCCTGAAATCCCATGGCATGACGGCTCGAACCACTACGTCCTCAAGACGATCAACGGCAACACGTCCCTCCTGTGCTTCAAGGGCAGGCTCTACAGCGGCGCAGTGATTTTCGCGGCTCACAACATTCCGCGCCATCGCATGCGCTTGCACATGAACCCGATGGGCGGGCATTTCGTGGTGAGTCGGCGCCGCCTCGGGCCAGCAACGATCGCCGTCCACGTCCCGAAGGACGCGGCCAAGCGGATCGCCCACGCCTATGGCGCCAGGTACACCGAGCTCGATGACTACGGGCGGCCGGTGCCGACCAATCTCACGGCTTGATCGGAGAAGCAAATGCAATTCGCAACGCAGAGCATCACCACGCCGGTACAGCTTCAATGCCCGGCCTGCAAAGAGGTTGTATTCATCGCCAAGTCTGACGGCGCTGAGGTGCCTGGCCGCCGTTACTGGCTCGATGACGGAGACAGCGTAGGCGCGCTGTTCGAGCACCTTACCGAAGAACAGAAGACGCCGACCGCTTGGTTCCCTACGCTCATGGTCGGACGCTGCCCCGCATGCAGCTCGCGCTATTACGTTTTCTTTGCCGCGCTCATGGATGCGGTTTTTGATGACGTGGTGGACTACTTGCTCAGCAACACGGATCTTGGTCCTGATCGTTACGTGACGTGCCAGCTCACGGCTGACACCACCGACGCCCCGACGACCTGGCTCCTTAAAGAGAATCACACCGACGCCGGCGTGATGCACGAGCACACTTTCGGCCCATTCGCCCTCGAGGACACTGCCGGCGTCATCGGCCCCAATGGCGTTTCGTCCTGCAACGGCCGGGCGGCGCCGTGGACGCATGCGGCTCGCGTCCTAGCGTCCCTGTGGGACGACATGCGCGCGTTCAACCGTGAGCGCGGCCAGGCGCACCCGCCGCTCAAGGCCTGAGCTTGATCGCCGACAATTCATCACAAGCCAACAACCATTCGGAGATTTCCAGTGTCGATCCGTGACATGTTGAATACCCTGCCCGACTCCCACCTCTGCATGCTGGTTAAGGTGGCCCACGAAGCGACACAGAACGAGGACGCTTGCGCAGACGTCGCCGAGGCTATTGGCATTCCGGCCGAAGCACTCGAGCGCTTCGGAAGCGAGCAGATCGACGGACTTCTCACCGAGGCCGAGCTCGGCCTCGACGTGGAGGCATACGCAGAATGAAAGCTGTCGCGCGCCTGCGTTCCCTGTCCGACAAACTGAGCTTTTGGAAGCGCGTTCAGGTCCGCGTGTCTTCGCGCCAAGGGCGCGCGCTTGCCATCGCGTGCCTATTCGCTGGGCTGGGCTCCCTGGCATTGCCGTTCGTCGTGCTGGGCGTCACGCATAGCGTGCCAGCAGGATGGAAAGGCTCTTTCGTCATCCTCTTCCCGTTTCTTCTGGCGTGGTTCTTGATTGGCCTTGGCGGTTGCTTCCTCGGCGAAATTAACAGAGCCAGGATCGAGGAGATTGATGCGCGAATTGCCGAACTTGATGCCGAGCTCGCAGAGCTAAACCGCAAAAAGCGTGAGCACAGCCATGCGTGATGACCTAACGATCGAGAAGCAATCCAGCAGGGTTGCGTAGCGCCTCGAAATCCTCAAGGTAGTGCTCACGAACTGTTTTGACGTCGCGATGATCCGAAAGGGCCATCGCGTCGAACAGATCCACGCCATCTCTATAGGCCTGAGTGAGAAAGCCACCCCGCAGGCCATGGGCAGTTAGGTTCCCCGGCAACCCTGCGAGTTCCGCGCGCCGCTTCACGATCGCGTTGACGGCATGGCCTGATAGGCGCCCCTGCCCTATCCACGTCGCACCCTTTACGGCGCGAAATAGCGGCCCTCGAGCAAGGCCTCGCGCCTCGAGCACACGCAACCAGGCGCGCAGCGCCGCTGCGGCAGATCCTCGGAGCGGTTTGTGGCGAACTTGGCCGGGCTCCTGGCGTTTGGCGCCCGCCATGCCGAACAGGTAGACCACCTCGCCCTCATGCTCGAGCTGGCGAAGATCCTCGAGCCTGGCCGCCGCAATTTCCGATCGACGCCGGCCACCCGATGCGAAGGCAAACAGCAGTAGGGCGCGATCGCGCACGCCGGCTAACCCGTCGTCGCACGTTGCGAGCATGGCCGTCAGGGCGTCGCGCAAGATCACCGGGCGCCGCCGTCCTAGGAGGCCAAGAGTCGCGGCAGGCCGTTTCGCCCTGCTTACGAGCTCGAGCACCGAGGGCGCGGCGCAGCCGTTCGGCAACCCCAGGGCTGCGAGCGCAGAAGACACAAGCGATAGTCGCTGATGCCACGTGCGGTACGCGGGCGGCCCTGGCCGGCGCTTGGCGCCCTGCGCGACCAAAAGAGCATCCACTGAGGGCGGAAGGGCGCTAGCCGCGCCTGTGGGCGTTTCTACGGCGCCGTGATCGGCCACGAAGGTCAAAGCCACGTCTACCGCGATCCCTGCCGTTAGATCCAATGGTGAACCAAAGCGCGCGGCATGCCACGCGCGCCAATAGCGCGCGGCGGCGTGGGTCGCCGTGAGCGTGTTCGCCGGCATTCCCTGCCGCGCGAGCTCTCCCAGCCAGGCGGCCGTATCCGCATCCACGCTCGCGGGCAATCTAATCGGTGCCAACGTACTCATAGTGGTTATGCCATAGTAGCTATCAAATACTATTGATCGCGGCAGCAGCCTACGATAATCCCCGGTTATCGTAGCTTGAAGCGCTCAAACGGCCTACCGAAATCGAGGCGCCTTTATGCGGCAGTTGAACGTGATCGCGAATCCCTCAGCAGTGCGAGAGGCGGCCGATGCCATCTTGGCCGCGGGCAAGAATCCGACCGTCGAGGCGGTGCGGGCGCGACTAGGCGGCGGAAGTCCGAACACGATCGTTCGGGAGCTCAACGCCTGGCGTGAGGCGCTGGGCGAGCGTTTCCTCGCGCTCGAGCAACGCCCTCCCCTGCCAGCACCGCTGGGTGAAATGGTGAAAGACCTGTGGACCGTGGCGCTCACGCATGCGCGGGCCGGGGTGGTGGACGAGCTGGCCGCCGAACGGTCCTCGATCGAGGGTGCCCGGCTGCTTCTCGAGGCTGATCGCCAGGAGCTCGAGAAGACCAGCCAAGCACGCGCGCTCGAAGTGGCTGAGCTCCGGGGACGCTTAGAGCTCACCGATCGCGCCAGGATCGATGCCGAGCAACGGCTACAGCAGGTGACGGGCGAGCGCGATGCTGCGTTGATGGAGGCCGGCACGATCGCTGCGCATCGCAAAGCCCTCGAGGCCGAGCTCTCGCGGACACGCGCGGAGCGTGAGGGGGATCGGCAGTGGTTCGATGCAGAGCAGCAGCGCTTATTGCGCGAGGTGGACGCACAGCGTCAGTCGGCCAAGGACAGTGCTCGCAGCGTCAAGCGACTCGAGGATGCCGCAGCAAGGGCGGCTGAAAAGCATGCCGGCGAATTGGCGCGAGTGCGGGACCGATTGCAGACCGCAGAGGAAAGGCGCTCAGAGCTGGTTGGCCGGGTGAAGGAGCTTGAGAGGCAGAACCGTGTTCGGCGGGCTTCGCCCACGAGCAAGAGCTCGAGCAAGCGAAAGGCGACACCCAAGCGCAAGTGAGTTTTCGCGGCGAAAAGTGTTGCCAGGCATGACAGGATATGTATAATAGTCCCATCGGCTGAGCACTCAGCCACGCCCGCGCCTCGGGGATTGTCAGGGGCCAGGAAACACAATGACCATTTCGTCCCTTCCGGTCTCTCAGCTTGTCGTTGGCCGCCGCGTGAAGCATCCGGGCCATGCACAGATGGCAAGCAAGTTGGGCACGGTGGTCGAAGTTGCCCACACGGCGCATACCGTAGTGTGGGAAGACGGCTCGCGGTCCTACGTGAACCCCGGCAGCTTCACGGGCCTGCGCCCGATGACCATTCTCCCGATCGTTGTGGAGCCGGAGCTCATTGCCGGTCTCATTGCTAAGGCTGAGCGCGTGCTCGCCGATAAGCACTCGGCGGAGGATGCACGCAAGGCCGCTTTCCAGCAGGCATGCGCGGATCTCTTGGCGGCTAACAAGCACCTTGAAGCGGCGCCGGATAAGTATTGCGTCCGCACGGCGGCGAAGAACCTTCGCACCGAGCTCAAGCTCGCGAAGATCAAGGCATCTGTGCGTATGAGCCGCTTTTCGATGGGCAACTCAATCACGGTGGAGGTGGACAAGGGGGGCGACCTGGCCGCGGCTGAGGCGATCGCGAACAAGTACATCGGCACTGATTTCGACGGAATGACCGACTGCAAGACTTACCGTGAAACCCCCTGGCTGTACTGCTTTGGGTCCACGCATTACGTCCATGTCCACGCGAAGCGGGAGAGCTAATGCAGCCCAGGAGCAACATACAATGGAGGCGCGGCACACCCGCCGTGTCCTCCTATGGAACAAGAGTAATGGTCAACCACCCGAACCGCTCGAGGAAGAAGAAGGCGGATGACGACGCTGCGACGCCCGATCCTGCTGCCATTAAGGCGGCCCGCATCGACGCGGATCTATCGCAAACCGCCGCCGCGGCGTTGGTGTACTCGCCCCTCATCACCTGGCAGAAGTGGGAGCAAGGCCAGGCGAACGGCGGCAATCGCATGCACCCGGCTTTTTTCAAGCTGTTCAAACTCAAGGTGCGCCCCGACTACGTGGCGCCCGTGGATCTTCCCAAGCCGGCACCCGCGACCATCCTCGCCAAACGCGAGAGTTTGGGGCTCACCCGCAAAGAGGCGGCGGCCCTCCTGATGGTCACGGAAAGCGGCTGGCAGCGCTGGGAAACCGAGGGAACGGGCGGGCGCCCGATGCACCTAGCCTTTTGGGAACTCTTGCACGTCCTCACCAGGGACAAGACATAAGGAGCGATGTAATGGTGTTGGAAACAGCTTGGTTTGTTGTGCTTGCCGTTGCCGGTCTTGCGCTGTGCGCAATCAGCGGTGTCCGTGAGGCCAGGGGCGAGGAAGGATATAAGCCGATGGTGATTGGCATCGCCGCCGGCATGCTGTCTTTCGTGCCCGGCTGGTCTTTCACCATTTCGCCGCTATGGGACGCCCTCAACCGTTGGATTCCAGAGCATGGCTCAGACCTCCATTGGATCACCGTGTTCGTCCTTTGCGGTTTGGTGTGGCTAGGTGGTTTTGTGGTGGCGCTGGCCGGGGCTTCTACCGCCGCGGAGCTCCTGACCCGCAGACGCGCGTCTCGCCCCATGAGCGGCCGGCCTGCCAAGGTCTAGGGAGAATCGACGCCATGACCTTGCAGGGTTTGCATGACGTTCTCGGTGCGCTGCTAAAACAAGGCGTTGCACCTACGACGCCCGTATGTATCACGGAGGCGGGTGAGCCTGCCGAGTTGAGCGATATCGAATGTCATTCAGGGCCATTTCGTGATGACCCGTCGCCAAAGTTGCGCGGCCGTCTCTACGGACCTCCCAGCATGTTTATCTTGTTGGGCGCCGCAGGAGCCGAAACTTGGCCGGAGCAGTCGGGCATGCAGTACGAATGGAATGTGATTGACCTGAGCGATGCTTTGGCGCTGGCTCGGGTTGAGCGACGGAGTTAAGGGGCAGTTTTCGCCGCGAAAACGAACCTGATCGCTTGCGGAACTATGACAGGATATGTATAATTTGCTCATCGGTTGAGCCGTCAACCGGCCTGCGCCTCGAGGATTGTCAGGGGCTAGAGAAAGAGCATGAGCGTTTCGACTACCTGCCCGCGCAAACCTACCTACGCGGGTGAAGTTGCCGTCTTCCGCAACCCGCTGCGTCGTTCAACCTTCCTGGCGGATATCGCAGTTCGCGATAAGCACGGTCACTTGGGTTGGGAACCGCTCGCCCAGGACGATCCCCGCGCACGTGCGGCGATCGCCAAACAGGCGAAGAAGAACACGGGGGACACGGAAATGCCGAATCTGAAAACCGTCGAGGGCCGGCGTGAAGCGTTGCGACAGGCTGATGTGAGCCTTCGCATCGAAGACCTCGAGCGCGACCAGGCAAGCGAGGCGGTCTTTGAGGCTTGGGTGCAGGGGCAGGTATCCGAACAAGAGGCGATCGCGCAGCTCTTGGCTGACTAACCGTGGACAGCTACCAGCAGCCCAACGGCGTCCTCAAGAACAAGCTTGGCATCACCGATGAGGCGACACTCAAGCTCAAAGAGGCGCGCGTTACCGCCCTGCGCACCGCCACGCTCGAGGACTCCGGCGCCTTCCAGCACGAAGGCTTCGACCGCCTTAAGGCCATTCACGGTCACGTCTTTCAAGACGTCTATGAATGGGCGGGCCAGGCGCGCACGACCGAGCTCGGCAAAGCCGCGTTCGATGACGGGGAGGACGTCACCCGTTTTACGTCGCCCCAGCGCATCGAGCAGGAAGCCGGGCGGATCTTTGGTGGCGTGGCCGCAGAGAACAACTTTCGAGGCCTCGATCGCGTGACGTTCGCGCACAAGGCCGCCCAGCATTTTGCCGAAATCAACGAGCTACACCCCTTTCGGGAAGGCAACGGCCGCGCACAGGTGGCCTATATCGGCCGCCTGGCCCAAGAAGCCGGCCATTCCCTCGACTTCACGGGGGTTTCGCGGGAGCGCATGGTGTCCGCATCGATCGCCGCCACCCGCGGCAATCTCGAGCCCATGCAACGCATGTTCGATGAGCTCAGCGACCCGACCAGGGCGCGCCCGTTGGGCATCGCAGCCGATTTCCTCGAGCAGAATCGCGCGGCCCTTGGCGCCGACTGGCGCGAGCATTACCTCAGCACAACCACGCCGGGCCAAGACTACCGCGGAGACTTTCTCGTAATGGACGGCGAGCGCAAGCACTTCATCATGCTTCAGCGCCGCCCGGATCGTTTCGTCGTTGCCAATGCCCAGGATCTTCCGGGCAACGGCGAAGGGCTCAAATTCGGCCAAACCGTGCAGTTCACGGCAACCTTGACGCCCGAGCAGGCCGCGCAGCGCTGGCTAGACCGCGTGGCACTCGAGGCACCGCGAGGCCGCCTGGCGTCCTCGCTCGAGGCTGAGTTTCACAATCTCAGCCGTGATGCGGCCTCGCCGTCGTTGTCCACGGCCCAGGCTCGCAAACAATGGGCCGAGGAAACCTGGCAGCGGGCCAAAGACCAGCCGGGGAACCCGTGGGGGAATGACCATGCCGCCGCCCAACCTGCCCTCATGCGAGCGGCAGAGGATGCCGGCCTACGCCGGCACCAGGCGCGAGAGATTTTGCCCCACGTGCAAGCCGCCCTCCCGAGGCAGCTCGAGCGCGCTCAGCAATCTGACCGAATGCTGAACGTGAAGAAAGTGGACAAGGGGCAAGGGCTCGATTTCGTCCGCTGAGCGACCGCCGAACCTGAACAGAAATTTTCGCGGGCGAAAATGATTGGTGCCGGTCGATCACCTTCCTTGGCGATCGCCGGCACCCGAGAGAGCGAGTTTTCACCCGCGCAAGAATTTTAGCATGCGACCCCTCAAGTTTTTAGGAGTGCTGTCGAACCCCTTGCTGCACAAGGGTTTAGGCCGCTAGACTAGCCACGACACAATATGTAGGGGAGAGACGGCAACTGACGAAGTAGCCGACAACCCAAAAACAAAACCCCCGACGTTGGCGCGTCGAGGGTTTTTGGAACAGGACCGGAGAGGGGCAAACTCTCAGATCGCTCAGTGAGATTTGCGATCATGGTAGCCCCTTGCCCGGAGGTTTGCAACCGCAAAACGGGTACGAGGGAACTCATGGATTACCTTTGGTCAGGTGCCATGCCCCCCGAAAGGGGTTGGCATTGCCGGCACTAGGCTCCCCCCATCACGCCATCGCGTATTACCTCCCCACGGGCGAAAAGCGTCCGCACGTCATTATTGACGCGCTCCACGTGATCGACCGGGCGGAACGCGGCCGGGGCGCCCTTGGGGCGCTTCTCGGGCGTATTGGCGTGCGTGGAAAGAGTCGCCAAAGGGCGCTCCGTAAGGACGCCAGGACGAACCGTTGTGCGCTTCTGAGCGCGATCCTGTCGCACGCCGATGTTTCGACCGGCGTAGTAGTTTCCGAGTCCCCTACCCCGCTTCCTGACGGCACGCGGTATTTAGTTCCTATGAGCGTCGCGACCCTGGCAAAAAAGGCCTATGGCGAGCTCATAGCCGACGAAATTTCGATTGCGCGCGTGATCCGTGGATTACGTGATTTGCGGGAGCTGGGATTAATTGACCTGACGCCGCAGTTCGAGCGCCTGTCGAATGGCGACATTCTGAACATGCCCAGCGTCAAAGCCGTTACAACCCATTTTTGGGAGGTTGCGCGGCTGTGGGACAAGCTGGTCAAAGTCCGCGGCTCAAAGGCCGCCGAACGCTCTGTGCAGCGCTTGCAGACCATCCTAGCGGCCGTCGCCAGGCGACAGGGCCGCAAGCGTGCTGAGCGCGCTCTGACGCACCAAACGCGCGGCGCCGTCAATGGCACGCCGGCATCGCGTGCCGCTGCCGCTGAATATCGCGCCAAGGCTGAGCGCATGGGCCTCACGGGCGCTGCGCTAGAGCGCTCCGTGGCGGCCTATATGAGCCGCTGGCGAGGCTAAGGCGCCCCAACCCCTCAGTTTGACGGCCGCAGAGCTCCTGGCTCGATACAGGCGTGCCCGAAGGCCTAAAAACAGGCCAAATCCACCTCTTTTCGCACGCTAAAACTGCCCACACGCGACGGCAACCGCGCGAAATTGCCGGCGATCGCTGCGCCTGGCCAGCGCCGCGGTGGCCACCACGCCCTCGAGCGCGGCGAGGCACGACCTTAAGTGTCGCCCCCACCCCGGCTAAGTGTCCTCCTATTCCAAAACCTCTCTACACATCAAAAGCAGCCAACGGCTACGCCGCTGGCTTTGAAAATGCGCCGGCATCCATGCCGGCAAGTTTTCTATGTCCCTACGCACACCGTAGCGTTTCGGCCTAGCGGACCCTAAGCGGCTGGACGACCCTACGGGCCGCCCACCCGCTAAGGGCCGGGTGACGCCTGGCCCGGCGCCCTACGGGCTTGGGCCAGGCTTGCCGGTTGCGTGCAATCCGCTGGAACTGGACGGAGGTACACCGCATCTCCACGAAGGTTTAGCGGGGAAAGGGGCCGGACCCTCGAGAAATCGAGTCCTTGAGGCCGCCTCGAGGCCTAACGACGGCGTTCAGCCCTAAAGCCTGGCCTTACCCTTCCGAGACATAGGGGCTCGCTGTGGGGCGTCACAGGCGGTTGGGACGAAACTGCCAGCATGCCCGATCGCGATCGGCGGGGCTTCGCAGCCCTTGTGCGCCAAGGCTTCCGAGAATTACTAAACTCTGAGCAGCTGGAATCGTTCAATAATTCAAGCGCCCTGGTCAGCCCACCAGGCACGCAGTTTGGCTGCGGCCGACGCTTTTTCGCCTGGCCGGTCCACAAGCGATCGCCATTCCTGGCGTAGATCCTCGAGATTCAGATCCTCCCGGGGCACGGAAATCACGCCGTTTCCGTCGCACACTGCGCATTGCATATTGCTGACACGCAGGCACGCGGGACATTCGCGCACGTGCCAAAAGCGACGGTGCATGTAGATGCCCTCGCGGCATCGAATGCAATCCGATCCAGCTCGATGCAGATCGTAGGCCGGATGACCGCAGACGTCGCAGATCCCGCCCGGCCCCAACAGCATCAAATCGACTTTGCGCCCCATGCGTGGAGCCTACGCCCCCGCCGTCTCACGAGTTGCGCCATTGCGTGTAGTATGTTGTATGTAGTATTATACATCTCACTACATACATACTCGGAGGGTCGCATGGCTGGCGTAAGTCGTGAGGACGTTTGGGCGGTAGCGGATCGACTTGTTTCCGAAGGGAAGCGCCCTACCCTGGCCCTTGTCCGTTCTGCGCTCGGCGGAGGTTCTTACTCCACCATCCATCCCGCCTTTATCGCGTGGCGCCAGGAGCGTTCGGAGAAGGTTGCGTTACCGACCGACAAGGCGCCGGCCGGAGTTGTCGATCGCGTGAACGCACTGGTTTCTGTTATCTGGCAGCAGGCCACGGACGATGCGGCGGCACGCTTTGACGGCGAGCGTCGCGCACTACAGGGTGCAGCCGATAAGGCGAGCCAACGGGCGGACGAAGTGGATGAGGCGCTTGCACAATGCGCGGAAGAACTTGACCGGGCAAATGAGCGGACTGACCAGGCTGAGAAGACCTTGAGTCAGGTGCGAATCGACATGGGCGCCCTCGCCCAAGAGTTGGCCGAGGCGAAGCAATTCGGCGCCGCTCAGGCCGCGGCAAAAACCGAGGCTGAGGCGTGGATCGCGGATCTTCGGGTGCAGCTTGACCAGGCGCGTAGCGATGCGGCAAGGGCTCGTGAGGAGGCAATGTCGGTAAGGCTTGAGCTCGCAGAGGTGTCGGGGCAGCTCGGCGCCGCCAAGGCGACAAACGCGGATCTTCTGGCGAAGCTGACGCCGAACAAGAAGGGATGAGGGGTCGAGTTTTCGCGGCGAAAACAAGCAGAAAGTCTTGCTAAAAGTGTTGACTACATATCCTGTCATTGCGATAATTCTCAGGTCGCGGGAGTGCGGCGCTATCGAGAGAGTGAGCAATGAAACAGATTCAACCGGTCAAGCAGTCCACCGAACAAGACTTTGACTTCGCGCTTGGCGTGGTGCCGCCCGCGCGGTTCAATGTTGTTGCCGGCAAGGACGGTTACGCCGTATTCGCGATGGGCGAGGCGGTTAGCGGCTCCCTGTATCACTGGCACGTCGCCATCGGTCAGGCCTACTGGACATTCCTCGGCTGCATCACGCTTACCGAAGCCGAGGTGCTGGCCCATGTGCGCGCCGCGGCGGCCGAGGTGGCGGCATGATCGGGGGCATGTTCTTGGCAAGCGGGAACCGGGCAGGCGCTAACGCGCTTGCCGGCATTCGTGCGGTCGATCTGTTCGCCGGGGCTGGTGGCTTCACGGTCGCGGCTGAACTGGCGGGCGCCCAGGTGGTATGGGCCGCTAATCACTGGCCCGAGGCGGTGCGTACCCACGAGGCCAACCATCCCGAAACCCAGCACGTCTGCCAGGACTTGCGCCAGGCAGACTGGACCGCGGTGCCGGCGCATGACTTGCTGCTTGCATCCCCTGCCTGCCAGGGGCACTCCCCGGCGCGAGGAAAAGAGCGGCCGCATCACGATGCTACGCGCGCCACGGCCTTTGCCATCATTGATGCGCTCGACTGCCACATGCCCAAGGCGGCATTGATCGAAAACGTGCCTGCCATGATGAATTGGCGGCTGTTCAACGCTTGGTGCGGCGCCCTCAATGACCTTGGCTACGCGGTGGCTCCGCATGTCGTGGACGCGGCGGACCACGGCGTTCCCCAGCATCGCGAACGGCTGATGATCGTGGCAACCCGCAGCAAGCATCCGCTGCAACTGCACTTTGACCCTAAGCCCCACGTGCCGGCTTCGAGCTTCATTCGCTTCGACCAGGGCGACTGGACTCCGGTCGATCGACCTGGCCGCGCGCCGTCTACGCTTGAGCGCGTCCTCAATGGTCGCAAGAGCTACGGTGAACGGTTCCTCATGCCGTACTACGGCAGTGGCTCCGGCAAGACGGGCCGGTCTCTGGCTCGACCGATCGGCACCATTACGACGCGGGATCGCTGGGCCGTCGTTGATGGTGGGCGCATGCGCATGCTGTCGAAAGACGAGAACCGGGCCGCCATGAGTTTCCCGACCGACTACCGCTTGCCGGCGCAACACAAGCTGGCCGTTCACATGCTAGGCAATGCGGTTCCGCCGCTGATGGCTCAGGACTTCATTGCCGCGGTAGCGGCCAGGATCTAACTGGCGCTCGCCGCAGTTTTCGCGGCGAAAACCCGGAATCGGAACGAGTGCGCCGCGACCATTTTTCGCGGCGAAAACTTAGGTGACTTATATGCGGCAGATGATTTGGGTGGTGCTGGCTTGGCCGGCGCAAGGCGGCCAGGCAGTGGAGGTAGGGCAAGGTGGGAGGTGGGTGGAAGCGGATCAGGCGAAGCAGGAATACCTGGCGCGCACGCCGTTCGCTGGCACCTTGTCGGTCGATGAGCGGGCCACCTGGCTTGCAAATAATAGTAAATTGCGGTACGATTAATTGTAAATTGCAGGAGGTGCCGTGATGGCAGTTAATACGCTTCACCAATTCGATATCGGGGCTTTGCCTGCGATTGACCACGGCAGGCTCGCCGAGGTCATCAAAGCGGGCGCCGTCGAAGATGCGCAGGTTTACGGTGCGCGTGGTGGGTGGCACGTCGTCGTAAAGGCAGGCGGCCAGGTGCGCGCATTGGCAGCAAGTCGCAGCGGCCATCTGCGCCTGTTTACCAAGATCGACACCTTGATTTCGTACCTGGCGGGTATCGGCATTTCGCATTTTCAGGTGGACGCGACGCGCTTTGCAGACGCCACCATAAGGACGAGGACGCGGGCCGATCGATCGGAGGCAATGCGGGCGACGCATGAGGCGGCGGCGTATGTTCGCCACCTTCAAGAAGCCGTCCAGGCGGCTCGCGACGAGACGACGCCCAGGATGCCGAACGAATTGGTAGAGGCAGAGTTTGCAGAACGGCGAGCGGCAGCCAGGAAAAAAGGCCGGGATGGCAGTAAGGCGTGAGGCGGCCTAAAAGGCCTCAGTTTTGGAGCAACACCTAATGGCGATTATTTGGAGCAGCAAGGCACGGGAAGACAGAAAACTCATTTTCGATCGCATCGAAGCGGATAACCCTTTGGCGGCAGATGCGCTTGACGAAAAGTTTTCGGCGAAATTGATTCAGGCGGAACGTAATCCTTTGATGTACCGCGTAGGGAAGGTTTCGGGGACACGCGAGATACCCGTTACATCAAACTACATCATTATCTATGAGGTAACGAAAGATAATGACATAGACGTTATGCGTATCATGCACACGAAACAATTGTGGCCCCCTGTTTAAGCGGGGCGTGTGGCCCGCCCTTACATTGAGGATCTATGGACAACACTGGCTTTGTTGACTTTGCATCGGCCCCGCGTAGCGCGTACCGCGCCCGGATTGTTAGCGTCAACGGGATTGTTGGCACTAAGGGGATCACGCCTCTCGTAGACGTGTGGGTGGATGTTCAAGTGCCGGATCACATCGATAACGTCAAGGATGAGGTTTTCTGTTTGGCGATGCGCGAGCTGCATCGGCAGGGGGTGCGCGGCAGCTTGGATGCCAACCTGTGGCGCCTCGAGGACTACGTGCGGCAATCGTGATCCGCGGAAAGTTGCGAATTTCCTGCGCGGGTATTGATTACATATCCTGTCATTAGTATAATACTCCCATCAGACGGCGGATGGGTCATGCAATGACGAAGAACATGATTACTTGCTCGGTTGTCGAAGGACACACGTATTACACGGCCGTAAGTCGAGGCGTGGAATACATGGCGCGTCAGTGTCCGGTGACAGGGCGGTGGCAGGTTTACACCAATCGCCTCGCTCTTGGTCGTCTGAACACCGGGGGAGTCAAGCATTTCGACACCCTGGCCGACGTATCTACCAATGTGAAAGCGCTGGCTGGTTTGGACGTGCTAATTCAAGCGCAGCCGGTGGCCCACTAATGAGCAAAGTGACTCCGGAAAAGAAGCAGCAGGCCAGGCGAGCGGGGTATCGTGCCGCCTTGCGCCAGGAGAGCTGGGTGGCGACGGACTGCGCCACATTTCGCATGTTGATCGACGGGTTTGCGCCGGGCGAGGGGGCGATCGAGCTCGCGCAAGATTGGATGGATGGCTATCAAGAGCGCCGCAACGAAGAAGCGGCAACCAACGTAGGAGGGCTGCAACATGTGTGACCAAGCTGAGCCGGTGTTTGCGCGCTTTCGGTGCCATCTTCGCAGTGCGCCTGGCATGTGGGCTGCCTATGACGGCTATGTAGACGTGCACGCACCTACGGAGGCTGAGGTTTTCCCGAGGGCTGTGCGCGAGCTTGCACGCACGAGCTTCCCCGATCGCCCGAGCCTTGCGAGTTGGCGGCTCGAGCATATCGAGCGGCTGTGACGGCACCGCTTTTCGCCGCGAAAACCGAATGACGAAGGGTCGCCCAGGCGGCCCTTTTTTGTGTAAAAGTATTGCTGAAAGTGTTGACTACATATCCTGTCTGTGTGATACTTCACTTGCCGCGGGAATGCGGCATTTCGAGAGAGCGATGAATTGCCCGCAACCCGGTGTCGGGATTGCAGGCGGACCAAACCGAAGCGAACGCCAGGCGATCGCTAAACCAAATCCCGAGGGGAGACAAAACCACATGCTCAAGCTCAACCTGAACGTCTTGGCCCGGCACGTCGTCATTGCGTGCTCAAATCTCAAGGGCGGTGAAGGCAAGACCACCGTGATTCGCCATTTGATCCATTTTGCAGCCGAAGTGCTCGGCTTCCGTGTCCTGGCTGTGGATCTTGACCCGCAGGGAAACCTTTCCGATTCACTGATTGGCTTCCAGCGTCCGGCCGGCTTCACAACGACGGCCGAGCTGTTCGGCGAGGAATTTGACCCGGCCCAGGTAAAGCCCGTGGAAGTGCCGGGCAGTAACGGCAATATTTTCCTTCTGCCGTCCGATCACCGCCTCGACCTCCTGGCAGAGCTCGACGGCGATCGCAAGGTGTTTGTGAAGCGTGCGAGCTCGCACCTTCGCGCGATGGCCAAGAACTTCGATATCGTCCTCATCGACACGCCGACCAATGCGCCGCTGTGCTACCTGGCTGGCCTGGCCGCCGCCGATGGCAGCGTCAGCCCGGTCCAGATGGACACCTACGGCCTTACCGGTGCGACGCGCTTCCAGCAGCAGTTGCAGCGCGTGCGTTCCACCTACAACCCGCGGCATCGCCTGCTTGGTTTCGTGGTCAACCGCTTCAACACCCGCGCCAAGTCGCACGGTGAAACGCTCGCCAATGCTCGCGAGAAGCAGCTCCCCATTTTGCAAACCGTCCTGAAAGAGCGTGTAGCGGTGCAGGACGCGCTTGCGCGTGCGATGCCGGTGTGGCGTGGCCCCCGTGGGACCGTCAATCGCACGGCCTCGCAGGAGTTCAAGGCGATGTGCCAGGAAGTGTTGACCGCAGCCGGTGTCCTGGCGGCTGAAGGAGCGAAGTAACCATGAACGCCAATCTCCGTATGAGCGCCCTCGATGCGCTGGGCTCGGCTGACGAGCCGGAAATCATTCTGATGATCGACGTCACGGACATTGAGCGTGACCCGAATCAGCCGCGAAAGGAGCTCGACCAAGAGAAGATCGAAGGCTTGGCCCGTAGCTTTAAGCTCGAGGGCCAGCTTGATCCGATTGAAGTTCGCATGAATCCTGATCCGTCCGGTAAGCCGTGGATCTTGGTGAACGGTGAAAACCGTTGGTGGGCAGCGCCGCTGGCTGGCTTCACGCAGCTTCGCGCTCTCGAGCGTCGCCACGACGATGACCCGAAGGCTCGCCGCAAACGCCAGTTTGCGAGCAATTACCACCGCTCTGATATGACGGCCCGAGATACGGCGCTGTATTTGCAAGACGTGCTCGAGGACGAGAAGACCATCGAGAAGGTGGCCGAAGTTACCGGCGTGTCTATCAGCCAGGTATCGAAGTTGCTGAGCGTGCTGAACCTGTCCGGCGTGGCTAAGGAAGCATCCGAGCAAGGCTTGGCGAAAGATCCCGAGGTGCTGGCCCAGCTCGCTACGCTCGAGAAGGTGAGCCCCGCTGACGCAACGGCGTTGGTTGAGTCCGCTAAGGCCGGTGAGGCGCCACTCACGCGCAAGAACGTCCGTGAGAAGACCAAGGAAGCCAAGGGCGCCAAGAACGCCGCCAAGGGCGGCAAGGGCGAAACCAAGGGCAAGGGCAAGGACAGCAGCAAGGGCGGCGGTATGGCACCGCCTAACCAAAGCTTCGGCGGCGCTGGCTGGGAGGCTCCTAGGCCGGTCAACGACGGCAAGGAATACGGCTCAGTCCGAATGGAGAACGACGGTCCGTCGTCCCGCCCGGCCAAGGCTCCCAAGCCCATGCCGGTCATCTACCTCGAGTTCATCGGTGATGACGCCGATCACCGCGCACTGTGGGACGTCATGCTCAAGCACGGCAAGGCCGCGCTTTGCATGATCGCCGGCAGCGACGCTGAGGGTTGCCTCTTGGTGCAGTTCGGCGACACCGACAATACCGAGGCGTTCCCCCGTGAGGCGCTTCGGATCGCATCGGTTGAGTACCCGGCTTGATGCGCCGGCCAAGGGCGGTAGACGTCCCCTTACGGGGCGTCCGCCGCGGCCAGATGGATCGCGAGGCGAAACGGCATGACTACCAGCGAAACCCGCTTTGAACGACTGACCAACGACGTATTTCAGCGCGCCGTCGATCGCACGCGGCTTTCCGCCGCGAATGTCGAACTTGCCCGCCAAGTGCTTGTAACAGGCAGATCCGCGTATGCGGTTTCACGTGAAACGCAAGTAAAACCACAGGTTATCTACGGGGCAATCAAGCGTATTCGGGCGGCCCACGCCAAGAACCAGGCGGAAGCGCCGGAGGGCTGGGTTTCGGTGACGGTGAGCGTCCCGAGCGAGCTCGTGCCGGAGGTCAAAGGCATCGAGCAGCGCGCAAAGGGTTCGGCAGATCCGCACGGCCAGGGGCGCTAACCAGTGGCGAAGATCCCCGCGACTCGGATTCGCACCGAGTACAAGGAGGGGGTGCTCAATAATCGCCTCATCGCCGGCAACCCTCTCCGAAAGGAAGTGCTGGCCTCAACGGCGGGGCACACCATCGAGCTCGCTCATTTCGCCCCTCACCAGCGCTTTGCGCTCGACCTGTGGAGGCGGAACGAGTTCGGCACAACAGCCTGGCGCGTCATTGTTGGCCGCACGATCGCGCCGGGTGAATACGGTCAGAAGCTCCCCGGCGTGCATCCCGCCGCGGTTCCCCTTATGGACGTATCAGGAGCCACCAGGGCGCGCGCCGCCTTGCGATGGCTTCGCGACAAATCGGACGAGATAGATGAACTGACTGAGGCTGAGCTGGTTTCTGCCGATATGTTTTTCAACAACGCGCCAATGAAGCGCATCCGCACGTACATAACCGCCCAGGGGGGCGCATGAAGGCCAAACTCGCCAGCCTCGCCAAGACGTTTTCCATTGCCGCAGCAGCTATCGCGGTGGCGTGGGCGATTCCCTTCGGAATGACCCTGGCGGGATACCGCCTTTATCTCAATACAACGACGTCCGTGCCAAGCGGCGTCTATATGGTGCATGTCGGCGAGATGCCGACAGAGCGCGGCGGATACGTGACGTTCTACCCCCCGGAGGACGCTGCGCGCCTCTTGTACGGGCGCGGATGGCTCGCCCCTGGCGCCCCCCTTACCAAGCAGGTCGCCGGCCTTCCAGGCGATATCTATTGCGTCAATGCTGATGGCATTACCGTCCGCGGCGAAAGGCTTGGTCCCGTCTATTCTCATGACCGCAACGGCGTTGCACTGCCTCGCCTCGATGGCTGCACCGCGGTACCCATTGCACATATTCTGCCGCTCGGCCTGAGCGCCCCGAATAGCTTTGACGGGCGCTATTTCGGCGCCGTGAGTGATCGCCTTGTAGTCGGCAAGGCACGACTCATCCTGACCCTGCCGCGTGGCTAACCATGCTCGATCCGGCCTTTCTAACGGCATGCGGCCCGTGGGTACACGCGGAAACCACGGCGGCAGTGATCGCCCAGGAGAGCGGAGGCAATCCGTTCGCGATTGGTACACCAGGCGGACCAATCTATGCGAACTCTGTGGAAGAAGCTCAGGCGCTCCTTTTTAATGCCATGCGTCGCTACAAGAGCGTCGATATCGGCATCATGCAGATCAATTCCCGATGGCTTGCTAAGTTGCCCATTCAGCCCGTGGAACTGTTCGACCCATGCACGAACATCAAGATTGGCACGTCCATCCTGGCCGCCAATTTTGAGAGCGCAGTGCCGAACTCGAAAACGCCCCTCGAGGCGCTAATTCGAGCTCTTTCGGCCTATAACAGCGGATCACAAACGGCCGCACTAGGTTACGCCTACAGCGTCATCTCAAGACCACTGGACGGCACGACCAAGGCAGTTTTCAAGGTGCATCTGCCGGCGCCGTCGCCAACGCCAAAGCAGCCGCAACAGCAAGCCGGAACCGTGTTTTATCCAACCTCCCGGCCAGGTCGAGGCAGCATCTTTTTCAAGAGTTCCTAGCGCGTCCCATTGTTGTCGTGTGGGCTCCGATGTGGGGCTCGCCCACAACTACACAGGGCGGCCACTGGACCCTCTTACGGGGTCCAGCAGTCTCCCTGTGCATTTGTGGACGACCATCCCGGCTGGGTAGGCATGACGGCTTCGGGCGGCCGTGCGCCAGGCCATCGCGGCGCGCTGGCCTGTCACCCGTCCGGGGCTCCGATGTGGGCTCGCCCACAACTACACAGGGCGGCCACCGGACCCTCTTGCGGGGTCCGGCAGTCTCCCTGTGCATTTGTGGACGACCATCCCGGCTGGGTAGGCATGACGGCTTCGGGCGGCCGTGCGCCAGGCCATCGCGGCGCGCTGGCCTGTCACCCGTCCGGGGCTCCGATGTGGGCTCGCCCACAACTACACAGGGCGGCCACCGGACCCTCTTGCGGGGTCCGGCAGTCTCCCTGTGCATTTGTGGACGACCATCCCGGCTGGGTAGGCATGACGGCTTCGGGCGGCCGTGCGCCAGGCCATCGCGGCGCGCTGGCCTGTCACCCGTCCGGGGCTCCGATGTGGGCTCGCCCACAACTACACAGGGCGGCCACTGGACCCTCTTACGGGGTCCAGCAGTCTCCCTGTGCATTTGTGGACGACCGTCCCGGTTGGGTAGGCATGATGGCTTCGGGCGGCCGTGCGCCAGGCCATCGCGGCGCGCTGGCCTGTCACCCGTCCGGGGCTCCGATGTGGGGCTCGCCCACAACTACACAGGGCGGCCACCGGACCCTCTTGCGGGGTCCGGCAGTCTCCCTGTGCATTTGTGGACGACCGTCTATAGGGTCGCCATCGGGCTCTACTACCGACAAGGGCACTGACCTCGCTCTCACAACCCTGCGGGTTGCTCAATCGAGCTCAGGTAGGTCACAGGCGGCCACCCGCTGGGATGGCCCGTCGTGCGTAGCGGCCAACGGCACTGGTCTCGCCCGAACAACCCTGGCGGGTTGCCCGGTCAAGCCCAGGTAGATCACAGGCAGTCGCGACACCGCGACTCGGCAAGCTGACAGCACTGACCTCGCTCTCACAGCCCTACGGGCTGCTCGATCGAGCTCAGGTAGGTCAAAGGCGGCCACCCGCTGGGATGACCCGTCGTGCGTAGCGGCCAACGGCACTGGTCTCACCCGAACAACCCTGGCGGGTTGCCCGGTCAAGCCCAGGTAGATCACAGGCAGTCGCGACACCGCGACTCGGCAAGCTGACAGCACTGACCTCGCTCTCACAACCCTGCGGGTTGCTCAATCGAGCTCAGGTAGGTCAAAGGCGGCCACCCGCTGGGATGGCCCGTCGTGCCAGTGATGAAAACAAACGCATAGTGGGGCAGGGGCATCCTTTGGAACCCCCTTGGTTCCAAAGGATGCCCCTGCTTAGTCCTTTCGATCGCGCCTGCAAAGGACGAAAGAGGTGGCTTGGTTTCGCCCCGCGAGGGCGCGCTTTCGCGTGCGAAAACGCGGCTTCGCCGAACCAATCCCGTCCTCGCTTTGCTTGGACGAGGACCGCACTTCGGGGGCTTGAGGGATCAGGAGGGAGGGGGAAGCCCCGAGCGACTGAGGCCCGAAAAGCTAAGGGCAAGATAAAAGGGTAGGTGGTAAGGTGGTGCAAGTGCCTAGCGCAGCGCGCTTTTTTAAGGTTCCTATGGTACACTAACACCACCTACGGGGTGGTAAGTTCATAATCTTTCTACGAACAGTCAGAACCCACAAAGCGTAAACCGCATGAAACCAACAAAGAAGGGCGGTCCAGGGGCTTTCCAGAGCGGCGGTGCCGCTGGTGGTGAGGGTGGCGCCGAGGAAATGCTCAATATCCGGCTTGCGCGGGGGCGGGCCGTGCAGCGGCTTACGGCTGGCAAGCAGCTATTGCGCCGGGTGATGAACACGCTCAAACAGAACGGTCTCCGCAGCGGTGGAGTTCGCGCCGGTCGGGCTGTCGCCGGCCGTGCCGCAGGCGTGCAGTCCGCCGCGGGAAAGTTCGGGCAGCGCGTCTTTGTGCGCGTAAAGCCAGCCCAGCTCAGCGGCAACACCGCTAAGCGGAAGATGGCGAAACACCTCGACTACATTCAGCGCGACGGTGTAGGCAAAGAGACTGACCAGGCTCAGGCATTCGGCCCCAACGGTCACATGTCCCGCGAGCAGGTTTCGGAGTTCGGCGAGCGGTGTCTCGATGATCGACACCAGTTCCGCATGCAGGTCTCGCCCGAGTTCGGCGGGGAGATGGATCTAGAGCGGCATGTGTCCGACTTGATGGGACAGATGGAGAAGGATCTAGGTACGCCGTTGGATTGGGTGGCCGTCTGTCACTACAACACCGACAACCCTCACGCCCACGTCGTCATCCGCGGAAAGGACGATGCCGATGCGGACCTTGTGCTGTCGCGTGATTACATCAAGCAGGGCATTCGATCGCGAGCATCCGACCTGGCGACGAACGAGCTCGGCTACCGCACGTCACACGACTTGATCCGCAGCCAAGCGCGCGAGATTGGTCAAGAGAAATTCACGTCCCTCGACCGGGCGATGCTCCAACGACAGGGGCGGAATCCTGCCGGCGAGCTCGACCTACGCCGCGCCCGTGGCGAGTTCGGCGTGAAGCGTCAAACACTCGAGATTGCCCGCGTCCAGCGGCTCAAGGAGCTTGGCCTTGCGACTGAGGTCGGCCCGGGCCGCTGGAAGCTTTCGCCAGAGACAGAGGAAAGGTTGCGCCTAATGAATCGAAGCCGAGAAATGGGGATGGTGCTGGGACCGCACTTGCAGGAAGAACACACCGAACGCTCGAACGTCGTGAGCAAAGACCAGCTCGAGAAGCCGATCACCGGCCGCGTACTTGACCGAGGCTACTCCGACGAATTTTCAGGCCGCGAATACTTGGTGCTGGCCGGTCACGATGGCGCCGTTCACTACGTCAATCTGCCGTTCAATGCTGAGCGCACCGGGCAAGAGGCGGTTGTGGGTGACACCGTGCAGATCGCGAAGCGGGAAACGTCAAGGTTCGGCACGGCTGACAAGAATATTCAGGCGGTGGCACAGGCCCACGGCGGCACGTATTCGCGTGAGAACCACGTGGCCTATCTCAAGGCAACGAACACCGACCAAAAGCTCGCCGAGAAGTTCGCGCGGATCGGTGATGACGTGACCCTTGAGAGCTACGTTGAGGCGCACGTAAACCGCGCTACCAGGCATGCCAGTCACAAACTTGTTGCGGAACAGGCGGGCGCGTATTCAATCCCGGCTGATTTTGAAAAGAAGGTCACGGAGCACACCGCCAAGCTGGAGGCCGCCAGGGGTCGCGACCAAGACTTGCCGGCCCGTATCGGAGTGGTCATGCGAGGCGACCCGAAGGTGGTCGCGCAGAGCGTGGGTTACACCCACCTCGATCGCGATTTGCAGGATGGCAAGCTCGCCGAGTTCCGGGCTCAGACCGCTCCGTCACGCACCCAAGCCGCGTATTTGGAAGCGCTCGAGGCCCGCACTGATCGCCTGATTACCCTCGGCCTGGCCGAACGGAAGAACGACGGCAGCGTGGCCGTCGCCGGGGATCTTCCCAAGAAGCTCAGCGAGCTCGAGCTCAAGGGCGCCGCCGACAACCTGGCGCTCAGCCACGGCCGTTACGTGCCGTTGGATGAAGTCCGCAAGTTCAAGGGTGAGATTTCCGGTTACGTCAATCTACCCAGCGGTCCTCAAGCGCTCATCAAATCGGCCGACACTTTTACGTTGGTCCCCGCGGATTCTCGAATGCTCGCCGCCCAGGGCAAGCACGTCGAGGTTTCGCTCATGCGGGGCAAATCGGTCACCGACTGGACGCCAGAACGGCAACGGCAGCGCATTGCGATGGTCGAAATGGACCGGCTGGACAAGGGCAAGGACTTGGGCTTTTCAAAGTGAGGATGGCGCATGGCTAAGCGCGAAACTACAACGTTCGCAGGCGGCTTGCGCTTCCTGCACATGGTCGGTTGCCTCGTGGCGATCTTCTTGGGCAACGTCGGCGCCACGCAGTACACGGCCGCCGCCACGTCCTATCCGATGGAGTTCGGCGATGGCTTGCTGACTTTCGGCCAATTTCGGCTCTACCAACCGTTCGCGTTTTGGGCGTGGAATATCCACTACTACAACGCTGCCGTGACGGTCTTCAATATTGGCTGGGCGATCATCATCGGATCGGTGATTGTTGGTGTGGCCGCCGCGTTCGCTGTCGCGGTTTGGCGTGCCCGCCGCAGTGAGGAAGCGAGCTCACACGGCAGCGCCCGATGGGGTGACGTCAAGGACTTGGAGAAAGCGGCCTTGCTAACTGGCAAGGGCGTGGTGCTTGGGCGCACCGACGAGGGGAAAAAAGCACGGTGGATCACCCACGACGGCCCCGAGCATGTGGAGGTGGTTGCGCCCAGCCGATCGGGTAAAGGTACCGGCATTGTGGTCCCAACCTTGCTCAATTGGCGGTGGAGCGCGCTCATCAACGACATCAAGGGCGAACTGTGGATTCTCACGTCCGCCTGGCGCAAGAAATTCTCCTACGTGATGCGCTTTTCGCCGTCTGAGCGGGATACCTGCCGGTTCAACCCACTCATGGAGGTTCGCAAGGGCGACTATGAAGTGAAGGACGTGCAGAACATCACGGACATGATCGTAGACCCGGACGGCAAGGGTAAGCCCGACCATTGGAGCAAGGAGGGTGATGCCTACCTTGTTGCGATCGTCCTGCACGTGCTCTACGCCGAACGTGACAAGACGCTTGCCGGCGTCGCGTACTTCCTCAATCACCCCGAGCGCACGCTTGATGACACGCTAAACATCATGCTCACGACACGGCATCTTGGCGATCGGCCGCATCCCGTCGTCGCGATGGGCGCTCGCGCCATGATGAACAAGAGCGAGAACGAGCGATCGGGCGTTTACTCCACAGCACGATCGTTCTTTAGCCTGTACCTCGATCCGATCGTGGCCGCGGCCACCAGTGAAAGTGACTTTCGCATTGACGATCTACGTAAGGCGGCCTATCCGCTGTCGCTCTACATGGTCTCCCCGCCGAGCGACAAGGCCCGTATTCGGCCGGTGTTCCGACTGGTGCAAACGCAGATCCAGTTGCGCCTAACCGAAAAGATGGGCGACCCGGACGTGAAACATCGCGTCTTGTTCGCTCTGGACGAATTGCCCGCAATGGGCAAGCTCGCGCAGTTGCAGGAAGGCCTTGGCTTCCTGGCCGGCTATGGCATCAAGGTTCTGATGATTTCGCAGAGCGAGAACCAAAAGATCGAGGTTTACGGTCAGAACAACACGCTCTCCGATGGTGCGCATATTTCCGTGTACTACGCGCCCAATACCGCGGAGACGGCCAAGAAGATTTCGGACTCGCTGGGCGAGATGACCGAAATTGTTCAGCAGAAGAACTACGGCGGCAATCGACTCAGCATGTTTTTCGGGCACGTCATGGTTTCGTCCAACGAAATCAAGCGCGAGCTGATGACCCCTGGCGAAGTGCGCGAGATGCCGAAGGATCAAGAGCTGATCGTGGTGGCAGGCGTGCCGCCTGTGAAGGCCAAGAAGGGGCACTACTACCTCGACGTGCCTTTCAAGGACATGGTGCCCCCGACCCACCAGGACGTGCCGGATGGCGATCCCCGCAAAGGTATGCCCTCCGTGCCGAACCATCCTCTCAATCCGCCCAGCGCCGCTGAGCTCGAGGCTCGGCCCTACCCGTTCGCCCCGCCCGAGCGGCCGACCGATTGGGCGGGCATGTTCGTGGCGCAGGCAAAGACCCCGCCCCCGGCCGCCGCAGCGGCGTTGGCCGCCATGCAGGCCACCCAGGGCACTCCACAGCCCACAGGAGCCCAGGCGGCGCCCACGGTGGCGGTGGTGCCGGCCACCGCGGGCTACGGCGCCGGAGCGATCCCGGCTGGTGGCCTCGGCGCGGTTCCCGCCGTCACCGAAGACGGCGAACTAGAGGAACCGATTTCGCACGCGAAAACTGAGGTTTCCGCAGCGGCAAGCCTGGCCGCATGGGGCGCGGCGGCGGTTCCCGCCGTCGCGGCCACCGAGCTACTACACGGCGTTCCTACGACGCCCAGAGAGAGCCCCGTGGTGGACGCGGCGCCGAGCGCGGAAGCACCCAGCCAGGTCACAGACGGGGTAGGTCATCATGTGGGCCAGGAGGCCGCGCCGGAACCCGACGAGGACGACGGCGAGCTCTTGGAGGCTCCCAGCAGCGGCAATGATGAGCCGCCCGCGGACGATGAACCTACGTACACGTTTGTCTAGGACAAAACTCGATGGCGACTGCCAAGAAAACCCCGGCAAAAGGCACGGCCAAGCGCAAGGCGAAGGGCGACAAGGACGTCAAGTTCTCGATATCCCTGCCGACAACTATCAAGAAGGCTGTAGACATGGAGGCCGCAAACCGCGGCATCCCCGCGATCGCGATCTACCGCGACCAAATGCGGGAGCGCTACAGCCCCGACCGCTCCAAGCAGGAGCAGAACTTGATACTCCGAGAGGTTCGGACGTTGCGGCGCGAAGTGCGCCGCGTCGAATTTGCGCAGCGCGTGATGGTGGAACTACTCGTGACAGCTACCAAGAACATGGTTGCGGCGCTCCCACCGATCAACGCCGATGGTCAGAAGCGTGGCGAAGCGTTTTACAACCACTTGCTCTCGACCGTCGAGAAGGCTCTCGCAGGTGATCGCGGCGTCATGGACCGATTGCCCGAACACCTGGCGCGTTACGACGCTGAGGCCTTTGAAGAATTTGACGACGAACCAACCAAAGGAGGCGCCCAGTGAGCGTAGAGATTGAGCGAGCTCGCAAAATTGCGATGCTCGATAGCAGTTTTGGACCGGAAATCTCGGCCCTGTTGAAAGACGACACCGTGGAGGAAGTGCGCGTGAATACGGACGGCCAACTATGGGCCGTGCAGAGCGGTGCGCGCGTCAACACGGGTGTCATCCTGTCCGACGCGCAACGCATGATGGTCATCAATTCCGTCGCCGACATTGCCGGCGAGGAAGCTCGCGACACGAACCCGAGTTTCCCGGCCGAGCTACCTGAAAGCGGCTACCGCTTTCATGCCGTGATTCCGCCCCAGGTTCCGCACCCGACGTTTGTTGTGCGCCGCAAGCCCACGAAGGTCTTTGAGCTTGAGCAGTACGTTGAGCGCGGCGAGTTGAGCGCCGAACAGCTCGAGGTAATCGCCCAGGCCATCGACGCACACGAGAATATCCTCGTTGTGGGCGGCACCGCCTCGGGCAAAACAACATTCACCAATGCCCTACTGCGCCGGATCGGTCGCATTACGGGCCGCATCCTGACGATCGAGGACACGCGCGAGCTTATCGTCATGTGCGACGAGTGGATTCCGCTGCGCACCGTCCGCAAGGGCCGTGAAATCGTGCGTGACATGGCCTCGCTTTTGCGCGACTCCCTGCGCCTGACCCCTGATCGAATCATCGTCGGCGAGGTCCGCGGCGCCGAGGTGGTGGCAATGCTGGACGCTTGGGGTACGGGCCATCCTGGCGGCGTGGCTACCGTCCACGCGAACAGCGATCGCGAAGCCTTGGAGCGCATCGAGGATCTTATGCGCCAGGGGCGGTACGAGCCCGTCCCCCGTCAGATCGCGCGCACCATTAACTTGATTATCTTTCTAGGCTTTGAAACATACACGGACGGGGCAGGTGTTAATCGCCGCCGCCGCCGTGTGCTGGGTATGTCTCGCGTCAAGGGAGTTAAGCCAACGGAGCTCGGCCACGAATATATCTTTGCAGAAGCATGTGCCGCCAAAGCGGCGTGAAAGGGTGCTAGGTTTTACCTAGCGTGTATAAATCTCTGATACACTTATAACCGTCGATCCCCGACAACACGTGAGGCCAGGAATGGACAAGCAAAAGAAAATCCGCAGTACGGAAGGCGCCGCCGTGAAGGCGCAGAGCCCCATTATCTCCCGGCAGGCCGCCCAGCTCGCGCTTTGCGTGCTGATCCTGGCCCTGCCCCTGGCGGCCAGCGCATCGGGCGCCGGCATGCCGTGGGAGGGCTGGATGGCTCAGATCCTCAACTCGATGGCCGGCCCCTACGCCAAGGTGATCGGTGCGCTCCTGATTATGGGTTGCGGCATCGGTATCGCGAATGGCGAGGGCAACACCAAGAAGGCGTTTCAGGTCGGTACCGGCTTGAGTGTCGCCTTTACCGCGTCGAGCTTCTTCCTGAACTTCCTCGGGTTCAGCGGCGGCGCCGTGTTCGGCATCTAAGGGAACCCGGCTATGGCAGATATCGAAGGAAGCCCGGAAGGCTACGAAGTTCCGGTGCACCGAAGCCTCATCGAGCCCCGCCTTACGGCGGGCGTGCCGCGGACTCCGGCGTTCTACAACGGAATCGTGATGGCGGCTATCTGCCTTGGCCTTCAAGTCATTTGGTACTTGCCGATCGGGATATTTCTCCACATCGGCATGGCGATCCTCACCAAGTATGACCCGCAGTGGTACGACGCGCTGATGCGTCAGATGAAGCTCGAAACCTACTACCGGCCATAACCCATGAACCTCGATACCTTTATCCGTCACGGCACGGATTTCGCCACATTCATCATTGTTGCCGGCCTGGCTGTGATGTTGCTCCTGGCGTTGCTGCGTCGTGGACACGTCACGTTCGCGCAGTACGCCAGCGAACCGCCCGATTTGAGCGTGGTGTTGCCGTGGGGCGTCATGGTTCGGCCGGGTGTGGTGCTGAACAAGAACGGCGCGTTCCAGGCCTGCTTTGAGTATCGCGGCCCTGACCTCGATTCGGCCACGAAAGAAGAACTGATTATCACCGTCGCGCAGCTCAACAACAGCGTTAAGCGCAACGGTTCCGGCTGGTACTTCTACGCCGACATGCACCACCAGGGATCGCCCAGCTTCACGCAGAGCGCGTTTCCCAATCCAGCCTCGCAGTTGATCGAGATGGAGCGCGCGGCTCAGTTTGAGGACGGTAGGTTTTTCGAGAGCCACTACTTTTTCACTGTGGGTTGGCTCCCCCCGAAGGCCATCGAGTCGAAAGCGCGCGATTTCTTTTTCGAGGATGAAGAAATCACCGCCAAGGGTGAAGCGCAGGAGCTCGCCATCGCGAATGAATGGCTCGACAAGTTTTGCAACGAAGCCGATCGCATAGCAGGCGGTCTGACGCGCGTTCTTCCGTCCGTGCGCTTTATCCGCGATGACGACACCCTCACCTACCTGCATTCGACGTGCAGCACAAAGAAACACACGGTCGCGCTCCCCGAAATTCCGACCGAGCTCGACTGCCTGCTGACGGACGTTCCGCTCACGGGCGGCCGTCATCCGAAGCTGGGTGAGAGCTATATTGGTGCGATCACGGTCAAGGGCTATCCGGGCGGGATGACGCCAGGCTATCTGGACGTGCTGAATCAACAGAATTTCCCGTTCCGCTATGTCGTGCGCTGGGTGGCGCTCGACAAGAAGGATGCCCAGGCCGAAATTACGAAAGTGCGCAAAGAGTGGTTCAGCTCGCGACTTGGTTTGAAAGCCATGTTCCGCCAGTCCATGAGCCCGGAGTCGGCGGGCAACACGCTCGAGAATCCCGATGCGCTGGATAAGACGGCCGACGCAAATGCGGCGCTGCAAGAGCTCGGAAACGACTATTGCAGCTATGGCTATTTGACTCAGACGATCATCGTCCTCGACCCGGATTTCAAAAATCTCAAGAACCGCTTGCAGGCGCTATCTGACGAAATTGAGGCGCGTGGTTTCGTCACGATCAATGAGACGTTGCACGGCAATGCCCTCGATGCGTTCCTCGGTTGCATCCCTGGCAATGTCATCAACAACATTCGCCGCCCCATGATGAACACGCTCAACCTCGGCCACGTCATGCCGGTTTCGAGTGTTTGGGCTGGCCCGACTTACTGCCCCAATCCGCTCATGGCGCCAAAGTCACCCCCGCATTTCGTCGGCGCCACGAACGGGCATATCCCTTTCCGTTTCTCGGGTTTCATTGGCGACGTGGGTCACATGTTCATCGGCGGCCCAACCGGCGCGGGTAAGTCGGTGCTGCTGAACTTCCTTGAATCACAGTGGCAACGGTATTCGGATCTAGCCAAAGGCGTTATCAGCCAGGTCTACATCTTCGACAAGGGCGGCAGTAGTCGTGTGCTGACCGGCAACGTCGGTGGAACCTTCTACGATCTTGGCTCGGAGAACTCGCCGGCATTCCAGCCGCTTGCGCGCGTGGACGACATTGAGGAACGACGCTGGGCTGAGGGTTGGATTCTCGACCGCATCGCGGAAGAAATTGGCGACCCGCAGCAGATCACCAGCGACATGAAAACGGCTGTGTGGAATGCGCTCACCACGCTCGGCGGCTTCGCCGACGTTCGGCAACGCACGATCACTGGCTTCGTCACACAGGTACAAGACCAGCGCGTAAAGGATGCGCTGCGCCGCTTCTGCATCTCCGGCCCGTTTGGCGCCATCGTGGATAGCGATCACGATGACTTTGAGGCAAGCCCCTGGATTGCCTTCGAGATGGATACGCTGATGAATACACCTGGCGTGGTCATGGCGGTGCTGTCCTACCTGTTCCATCGCCTCGAGCAGCAGTTTGACGGCGTGACGCCGACGTTCCTCGTGCTGGATGAGGCTTGGATCTTCCTCGACCACCCCATTTTCGCCGCGAAAATTCGCGAGTGGTTGAAGACGCTGCGTAAGAAACTCGTGTCCGTGGTCTTCGCTACACAGTCGCTCGATGAAGTCATCAAGTCGCCAATCATGGCGACGATCAAAGAGCAGTGCTTGACCAAGATTTACCTGCCGAACGTCAACGCCATGAACGACGAAACCTACGACAACTATCGTTCGTTCGGGCTCAACAAGAAGCAGATTCAAATCATCGCGACAGCTACACCGAAGGAACAGTATTACCTCACGTCGCCCGAAGGTAATCGACTGTTCTCGCTCGGCCTTGGCCCGGTAGCGATCGCGCTTGTGGCATCGACGTCCGAGAAGTCGCAGGCAAGCTACGAGGCCGTCTACGAGAAGCACAAGGGCAACGTGCTTGACCTCAACGTCGCCTGGCTACAGACGTGCAGGGACAATCTTCCGCCCGATCGCGAACATGATTGGAAGCGGGAGAGTTTGCAGTGGGGCATCAACTATGTGGATGGCGTGCGTAGCGCCCTCCTACAGCGTGCGGCGTAACAGGAGGCGGGACATGTCGATCAAAGCAGTGGTGCTTGGCTGTGTGATGACGGTGTTGGTGGGCCTGGTGGTGTACCCGAAGCCGGCGCCGGCTCAGTGGGTCGTGACCGATCCGGGCAACATGATTGAGAACACCATTTCTGCGCTGCAAAACATGCAGCAAAGTATTAATCAGGCGACACAGATATCTAATGAGGTGTCGCAGATAAATAATCAAATAACGCAGATTAATCAGGGGGTGAGAAACCTACAATCCATCCCCACAAATCTAACCCAATCATATATAATGAGCTTCGGGCGGCTCATGCAAACCTTGCAGAACGTTCAGGGTTTGGCGGGTCAGGTAGATAATCTGCAATCACGGTTCCAGACGGCTTATCCAGATTTCGCGGCAAATAATCCATCGTTCCAACAGGCGCGCACGTATTCGGACCAGTGGGGGGCGCAGAACAGGCAAAACGTACAAGACGCGCTGACCTCGGGTGCCCAGGTGTTGGCGAACTTGAAGGATTCGCAAGCTGACCTGATGAGCGCCCAGAACAGCAGCCAGGCCGCTCAAGGGCAGCTCGACGCGGTACAGGCAGGCAATCAGATCAACGCGGTAGTTGCTTCACAGCTCCAACAGATGCAAGCACAAAACGCCGTGTTTCAGCAGGCGGTACTTCAAAAGCAAGCAGCCGACGCAGCACAGGAACAACTATCGACGGAGCAAAAGCGGAAGGCGCTTAGTGATTGGGGTACTAAGGGCCAGCACGCTCCGGTAACGGACCCCCTACTCAACCAACCTATCGGGAACTGATGCGATGAAGATGATGCGTTTTGTGGTGGTGGCCCTTTCGATCGCCCTGGCTGCTTGTGGCTCGCAGAGCCAGGCGGACACCGACGCCGCCAAGGCAAAGGTTGAAAAGGCCGCAGCGGTTGCGGCTGAGCGTACCGCCGATGCTCCGAAGTCGCCGGAAGACAAGGCGGCCAAGCCTACCGCCGCGGAATGCGACGCCAAGCTCACCGCCGAAGCGCGTAGCGATTGCCAGTTCGATCGCGTGATGACGCTGAGCACCAAGAGCAGCAAGAAGCGCCCGGCCCCGGCCCCCGTGGTCGATCCGCTGTTGGGCAAGCCGCTCGACCAGGCCGCATCGTCCAGCACCGCACCGAGCAACGCTGGAACGTCGCACTAACTGCCGCGGAACCTTAGCCGCGTCAAACACAGGGGTTTTCGATGGATGGTCAGCCATACGTGCCTGACACTGGCACGCTTACGCTACTGCTTGGCAAGTTCGTTTCCGTTTTCTCGCTCGGCTTTGATCGGCTCGGGCCGGAATCGCGTTGGATCTTGTCCACGATGGTAACGATGGAAATCGTCCTGTCAGGCCTGGCGTGGGCCGCCAAGGGACAGGATGCGCATCTCGGCCTTGCCAAGAAGCTCTTGCCCATTGGTTTCATCACGCTCCTTGTGACGACGTGGAAAAGCGTTGTGACGATGGTGATTGGCGGCTTTCTGTGGATTGGCAAAACCGCGGGCGGCGGAACGAGCGACTTCATCAACGACCCTTCGCGCATCGTTGATATCGGTATGGACGTCTGTCAGCCCATCATCGATTTCCTCAACAGCTACGAAACCTGGAACCCCGCCAAGGCGCTCATCATGGGCATCCTCTTGGGCGGCTCGATGATCGGCATTTTGGCGAGCTTCTTTGTCATCGCCATCAATTGCTTTATCACCTACCTCGAGTTCTACATCGTCTCGGTACTGACGGCGATTTTCGTGCCGTTTGGCGTTTTTAAGCCGACCGCTTTTCTTAGTGAAAAGGCGATTGGCGCCGTGATCGGACAGGGCGTCAAGCTGATGGTGCTGGCCTTCATCGTGGCCGTATCCGCCCCCGTCATTCAAAGCATCAACCTGCCGGCTGAGCCGACGATTGCTCAGTGTTGGCTCACGTTGCTCGCGGTGCTCGCGATCGCGATTCTCGCTGTCCATGCGCCCGCGTTGGCGGGCGGCATTCTCTCCGGTTCGCCTTCCTTGAGCGCGGGCTCGGCCGCAACGACGACTCTCGGCGCTATGGCTGGTATGGCCGCAGCCGGTGGCGGTGCCTTGATCGCAGGCAAGGCCGCCGCCCAGGGCGGCGCAGCGGCGGCACACAGCGCGTCGCGAGTGTCGGGCGCGGTATCCGCAGCCGGCATGGAGGGAGCCAAGCAGGGCGCGGCAATGGCACAGGGCGTTGGCGGTGGCCGGGTTGGCACTGTAGGCGCGGCCGTGGGCGGTGCCGTGGGCAACGTGGCTGGCATGGCAATCAGCAAGGCCGCTGATGCTGTGAAATCGGGAGCGTCCCAAGTTGGTAGCGGCCTCAAAAACTCGTTCGCCAAGGGCCAGAACGACGCCAGTAACTTCATGCCCATGAAGCCCCTGCCGAGTGCATCTGCCGCTGCTGCTGCAAGCCAGGCGGGCACAGAAGGTGCCGCCGAGACAGTAGCGCCAGAGGCCGCAGCGGCCTCTGCTGCGAGCGAGGGCGCTTCGGCTGGCGTTGGCGCAGCGGAAGCTGCAACGAACTCGAGCGAAGCACCGGCCGCAGCGCCCGCCCCCGCGGCTGCTGCCCCTGCCCCCGCTCCCGCGGCACCGGCACCGGCACCGGCACCGGCACCGGCACGCCCACCGGCACCGGCTGCCGCGCCGGTCCCTTCAAATTCAACGCGCGGCGCCGATAACGCCACCGCAGACAAGAAAATCACCAGCAACGCAGCTAAGGCCGTTGAGTCGATGAAGGGCGACGGCGGCGGTGGCGGCTCCATGTCGCCGCAGCTCCACCACGGAGAGGAATAATCATGACCCCGACCGAATTGATGCAGCGCCTTCGCACGCTTCCCCGCATCAAGAAGTTTTTTATCTTGATCGCTGGCCCCCTGGGCTCGATCGGCCTGGGCATGATCGAGCATCCGATCCTCGCCCTTATTTGGTATCTCACCATGACGATTCTTTTCGTGAGCATCACGAAGCCCGCGGCCGTTGAGAGCGTGACGGAATGAGCACTAAGGAATTACTCGGCCAAGCGATCGGCCGCAAGATCGCATCGGCACCGGAAACGCCCCATCACAAACGAGCGCGGAAAAGCTGGAACAGCGTGCTTGGTGATGCGGCCGTTCGCGAAAAGAACTGGCGGATGATTGCGGGTGTGCTGGGTGGTGCGCTTGTGCTGAGCTCTGGTGCATCCTGGCACTACGCGCACCTTCCCTCACCGCCACCGCTGATCGCCGAACGTTGTGATGCAACGGGTGTAACGCAGGTGATCGGATACGCCGGCACCGCCAACGCGAAAGTGAACGTGCAGGACTATCGCACGGCGTTGTCGCGATGGATTCAGAACGTTCGGAGCCTGTCCTCCGATCCGGTGGTGGTCAAAGACAAATGGGCTGAGGCTTATGCCTTCATGGGGCCGCAGGCGCAAGCGAAGCTCAACCAAGAAGCCAATGCGGACGACTCCCCGCAAAAGAAGATCGGGCAAGTCACGATCGCCGTGCAGGTAGGTAACGTCGTTCCCATCTCTCCGGACAGCTACGAGGGGCGCTGGGTGCAGACCACCTACAACATGCAGAACGGCGCGATTGTTGACCGCTCGGATTGGACGGCTACTTTCACGGTCATGCAGCGGGAAATGAAGAGCGACGATCCCCAGGCGCTCATCAATCCGAACGGTCTGACGATTGTGGATTTCTCCTGGCACAAAGACCTGTCGAACCGGAACTGATCTTTTTTTCGGCCAACGAATATAAGACTCCTATACACATGAAAAAGCTCTTGCTCTCGTTTGCCATCGCCTTGTGCCTGCCGGCGATCGCGGCTGCACAAACGGTTCCTGGCATCTCAAGCGCTGTGCAGTCAGGCGCCGAGGCGCCCGTGGTGCTCACGCCGTCCTTTGGTGCGCCTACGACCGCGCCGCCATCGCAACCAGCGGCCACGCAGGCAGCTCAGGCAGCTCAGGCAGCTCAGGCAGCTCAGGCAGCTCAGGCAGCGCCCGCAGCGCCCGCGCAATCTACGCCACTGACGCAGGCGCTGGCTCAGCAGGCCCAGGCGCCTGCCGTGCAGCAAGCACCCGTGCAAGCAGCTCAGAGCCAAACGGCTCAAGCGAACACAGCAGCGAATAGCCAAGCCACCGACGCGCAGTTTTCGCGTGCGAAAAAGAAGGCGCCGCCCAAGGTGCAGAAGGTGCAAGACACCTTCGACCTCGAACAGCGGGCGCGCGTGGCCGAGTATCTTGGCAGCAGCATTCAGAAGCCTACCGGCGCGCGCAGCAAGGGAAGCGCGACGATTTACACATACAACCCGACTGGCATCTACGTCGTCTATTGCGGCCTCGAGCGCGTGACCGATGTGATGCTGCAACCTGGCGAAAAGCTTCCGAATGGCGAGAAGTCGATCGTAGGTGGCGACACGTCGCGTTGGGACGTCACGCCGATTCAGAGTGGCGACCCGGCGAATCCACAGATCCACGTCATCATCAAGGCGCAGGATGCCGGCGCGGTGACGAATGTGGTGATCGCCACCGATCGTCACACGTACATCCTCGACTTGCGTTCCGTCGAAGACTGGTACATGCCGGCCGTCTCGTGGAGCTATCCCGAGGAAGCGATGAAGGCGCTCGCCATGGAAGCGCAGCAGCAGCAGAAGGTTTCGACAACCACGGCCTCAATCCCGGTTTCGGCCGAGAAAATGGACTTTCAGTACAAGTGGACGACAGGCAAGGCTTTCTCGCCGCTGCAAGTGTTCGATGACGGTACGCACACGTATATCCGCATGCCGGCGAGCGTCAGCAGCAGCGACGCGCCCGCGCTCTTTGTCATCGAGAACAAGCAGCCGATCTACGTGAATTTCCGCGTCAAGGCCGGCAATTCGGAGAACGGACCACTCTACGAAGTCGATCGCCTCTTTGAGCGCGCCGAGCTCCGCGTGGGCGACAACAAGCCCGTCAAGATCATCCGTCATCCGCGCTGGTATCAGTGACTATGGCCGACACCCAAGACAATCAGCACGCGGGCTTTGTCCCCGAAGAAAAGCCTTCGGCGGGGTTTGAGCTCAATACCGTGCGCCCGAAGACGCGCAAGCTCAATTCGACCAAGGTCATGCTGGCCGGTGGCGCGGTAGGTCTAGTGCTACTTTTTGCGCTCATGTCGGCATTGA